>JAKSPF010000118.1 GCA_024405065.1 Sphaerochaetaceae bacterium
TATCAATGAGATAATCTGTAATGCGTTCCAACAGTTCCGGAGTCCTGATTTTGTATTTATCAACAATGTCTCTGATAATCAAAGTGCTGAAAACCGATTTCAAATATGTGCTTCTCTCATCCTCACCGACATAAAGGTACGAACCCGCAAATCCCCCCTCTTTGATATATCTTCTGAATCCTTCTTTATTATCGGTTATTTCAAAATACTCGCAGAACTCGGAAAAAGAAAAGGGATAAACTTCTATCGGAAAAACTCTTCCGGTAAATAATGTTGCAAGATCACTGCTCAGCAGAAATGCATTTGAACCTGTAATGTATATATCCCACCTGTTCTGACTATGCAGACTGTTTATTACAATCTCAAAATTTTTACAGTTCTGTATTTCATCTATACAAAGAATATTTTCTTTGTTCTGAACATACTGTTTTTCAACAAAATAATTGAGTGCATGATATTCCCTATACGGTTCAAACGAAACATCATTAAAATTTATATGGACGATATTTGCAGCAGGATTGTGTTCTTTTACTTTATTGATGAATGTTTCAAGCAATATAGACTTTCCACATCTCCTTATTCCTGTAATTATCTTTATATCCGGAGTACCTTTAACGGAAAATAATCTATCCAAATAAAACTTTCTTTCTATTATCTTCATACCGATATACTATCAGTCATGTTTTACAGTTTCAAGTTTTTTTAGATTTTGTAAATCAGCTATGTTTTACATTTTCCTGATTTTTTGAATTTTGTAAAACAATGAGGGTATGTCCAAAGCACGGAAGACAGCAAACAATGAATGCGAGGAGAAAAACCGGTGTTTACAACTCGCAAAGCAAAGTCATGCAACGGACATCGGTGAAGCCGTAATTTTTCAATAACAGGTAACAGGCATAGAGCGTATTTCCTGTGGTCATCACATCATCTATCAGTATAATCGGAGTGGTCTTTGAAAGCATGGCGGCATTATTTTCAGAAAGCAGATATTTATTTTGTGAGACTGTCATTCTTTGCTCTTTTGTAAGTGTTTTCTGCTGAACAGAAATCCCGCTGTTGAGTAAAAGGCACACGGCTTTGTTCTTCATTTTCAGTGCAATCTCTTTCATCTGATCCCACCCTCTTTTTTTCAGACTTTCCGGCGAACACGGTACCCACGTAACAACTGCATCTGTATCATTGATATGTTTATCAAAACATTGTGCAATGAACTTTGAAAGAGATTTTTTTCCATTGAATTTGTAAAATTCAAGTATTCTGCGTGAAAAATAACTGCTGTAAGGTGAAAGACTGTATACGTAAAAATTATGAAATTCACGGCAATGCGGACATTCATACAAATCCGCAACAAGAGGATATCCGCAATTGTTGCAACGCGTCATAAAATTGTCAAAAAGTTCTTTTTCAAAAGAATTTCTGCAATCCGGACATATCACATCACTATGAGAAATCAGCCTGTCACATATCGGACAATGTTTTGCAAGCATCAAATTCGCTCCGCTTCTTCCTTCAATTTTGAAAGGAGGAGCATTGCCTGTACAGGAGTACAGTTGTCAACATCTGTTTTACTCAGCTCTGCAATAATTTTTCTGTAGGCCTCAATATTCTCACAGTTACAATCAGAGACATCATGTGAAACATCGCTGTCCTGCATAAATAGACTTGACTGTGAAATCTCACCGTAATCTGCAAAGTGACGATTTTGAAAATCCCATGCAGTTTTAAGAACCTTTGTCGGAATCCCTGCAATTTTTGCAACATGTATTCCGTAACTTGAATTTGCTACTCCTTCCTTTACTTTTCTAAGAAATTTAACATTACCGTTTGCTTCTTCAACTTCAAGTGTTATGAGTCTGATACCGCTTGTATCTATCAGAGTCAGTTCATGATAATGGGTTGCAAACAGGGTTTTTACATTCCTTGCAATAAGCTCCTTCATCACAGCGTATGCAATGGACATTCCGTCCTGAGTACTTGTTCCTCGCCCTATTTCATCAACTATAACAAAACTCCTTTCAGTACAATTTCTGAGAATAAATGCAGTTTCCTGCATCTCAACAAGGAATGTGGATTGTCCTCTTGCAAGATTGTCCATTGCTCCGACTCTGCAGAATATTTTGTCAGTAATTCCGATTCTTGCGGACTTTGCAGGTACAAAACTTCCAGTGTGAGCAAGCAATATTATCAAAGCATTCTGTCTTAAATAAGTTGATTTGCCAGCCATGTTAGGACCGGTAATAAGTGAAAATCTCACTGACATATCAAGATCGTTTGATACAAAATCACCTGTATGAAGTTGTTTCTCAACAACAGGATGTCTCCCCTGTTCTATATGTATCACATCTTCATCCGTAATTTCAGGGCGCACATAGGAAGAATCAACGGCAAGAGTTGCAAGACCTTGAAAAACATCAATAACACTTAAAAATCTTCCTATTGCATTGAGTATTTCTGCAGCAGAAAGAACAATATCGCAAAGCCTGTCATAAAGCAGTTTTTCACGTTTTCCTGCCTCCTCTGAAGCGGAAAGAATTTTCCCCTCAAAAACCTGTAACTCCGGTGTTGTGTAACGTTCACCGTTTACAAGAGTCTGTCTTCTGATGAAATAATCCGGTGCTTTGGAAACCTGACCTTTAGGAATTTCCAAATAATACCCGAAAACTCTGTTGTAACCGAGTTTCAGAATTGTAAGACCGGATTTAAGTTTTTCCTGTTCCAGATAATCTTTCAGAACAACATCACTGCGTTCCTTGAGTTTTCTCTTTTCGTCAAGTTCTGCATCATACCCTTCAACAATCACTTCACCCTCATTGAACTGTCCGAGAAAATCGGGATTTACGGCTCTGTCAATTTCGTTCATCAGAGAAGCAACTTGCCTTACGGAGTCAGAATCAATATCACTTTCAAACAAAGAAGAATATTTATCGGGATTATTTTCAATAATTGAAAAAAAAGTACCTATTGATTGCTTTATTCTTGTCAGATCGTGAGGAACACATCTTGACTGCAGTACCCTTGTAGTAAGTCTGCTCATGTCAGCTGCGGAAGAAATCAGACTTCGTACACGTTCCAATTCAACGGAATTTTCATAAAAATAACTCACCCATTGTTGACGGAAAAAAATATCATCCTTTTTCTTCAAGGGAAAAGAAAGCCACTGTCTGAAAAGTCTTGTTCCACCGGCAGTTTTACATCTGTTTATAGTACTGAATAGAGAATATTTTGCTCCGCCATCTGACAGACATGAAAAAATCTCAAGATTTCTACCCGATGATTCATCAATTTCAACATACATATCCGGGCTGTCAACCACATAGTTTGAAAGATGCTTCACGGTTGCCTTTGAAGTTTCACTTATATATCGCAGCATTGCACCGGCAGGAGCACATAACCTGTTGTTTTTTGAAATTCCGAACCCGTCAAGTGACTTTACGCCTGCGTTCTCACACATAAGGGAATAACATGAATTACAGGAAAAATACCACGACGCAAGTTTTGTCACCATTGCAGGGAACAAATCCACTGTCTGTTTAAGCTCTGCATCGGTGAAGTATTCATCTTCACACACAAGAATCTCTTTTGGAGAAGCCTGATGAAGAACAGATCTCAAACTCTGGATACGATCCGTCCGATCCAAATTCTTCAAGTGAAAATCACCGGTTGAGACTTCACAGTACGAGCAACAGTCCCTGAAAACAGAAAGAATGTAATTTGAACTTATATCGTCAAGAAAATCATCTTCAACAACAGTTGCAGGAGTTACAATTCTGACAACTTCACGCTTTGCAAGAGTTTTTGATGACAAATCCGTCTGTTCACATATCGCAATTTTTTTACCCGCCTCCAAAAGTCTCCTGATATAATTCTTAACAGCGTGGAACGGGATACCGCACATAGGAGAATCACCCTTATGCGTAAGCGTGAGATTCAACAATGAAGATACCTCTACGGCATCTTCATCAAACATTTCATAAAAATCACCCAACCTGAAGAACAGAATCATGCCGGCATATTGCATCTTCATGCTTCTGTACTGTTGCATAAGCGGGGTATCAGCCATTCATTCTCCGTCAGATCAGACTGGTTGAAATACAGAATGCAAGTCTCACACCTCTTGAAGAATTGTCATTTGTTCCCAGCCATTTCCATCTGTGGGTACTTTGA
This sequence comes from Sphaerochaetaceae bacterium, assembly GCA_024405065.1. Taxonomy (GTDB): domain Bacteria; phylum Spirochaetota; class Spirochaetia; order Sphaerochaetales; family Sphaerochaetaceae; genus JAKSPF01. Next base: position 4,165 of record JAKSPF010000118.1, read on the forward strand.
AGAAGAGTTGCATCCTTAACAACGTAAAGACCCAAAGGGAAACCCTGAATCTTAAGCTTAAAACCGGCACCCATTGCGTAGTACCAACCGTCTGTCTTCTTTATCTCTTTGGTAAGATATTTTTTAAGATATGTGGCACTTGCAAATGCCTCAATCTGAATAATGTTTTTTATAATCGGATAACCTATTTCAAGCATGTTATTCCAAAGAAATGCCTGATCGGTCACAGTTGAATGTCCGCGTGCCATTGTCATTCCGTCTATGTAAAGCATCTCATCTGTAGTTGACCCGAGATGCGGATCATGCCATGCTTTTGCG
>JAKSPF010000119.1 GCA_024405065.1 Sphaerochaetaceae bacterium
GGTGAGTTTATCGGTTGAAGACCGAAATATGCCTTCTCGATGTGACCTTTCGTTTCAAATGAGCACGACATGAATACGTAGAGCAGAAAAACAAAAAGAGTAAGACTCTGATTGTATCAAATTCTGACTCAAAGGATACGCCTGGCAGGGATCGCCCTACGAAAGCCTCCCGTATGGCTTTCTCCAGGCCGCCTCGCTGCAGACGCAATCCTGCCGGTGCGTCTGGCTATCGCTCGGATTCGATCCCTTATGGAAGTCTAAAACAAAAGCGAGAGACCGATTGGCCTCTCGCTTTGTCTTACGCCTGGCAGGGATCGAACCTGTAACCTGCGGATTCGAAGTCCGACGCTCTATCCAATTGAGCTACAGGAGCGTCAAAACAATGTAAGGAAAGGGTGGAAGACGGGGCTCGAACCCGCAACAACCAGATCCACAATCTGGGGCTCTACCATTGAACTACTTCCACCAAGCTATTGAGCACGTATGCAAATATGCCTCAATTCCGCCATTTAGTCAATCTGTGTTTACAGAATGCCCAAAGCAGTCAACTCTTTTCTCAGATGTTTGCAATCTCTGAATACTACCGGATGAAGTCCTGCAAGAAAGGCACCGGCACAGTTTGTGTTAAGATCATCAATAAACACACATTCGTCTGCAACAAGTGAAAATTTTTCAAGGATACGCTCAAAAATTGCAATTGAGGGTTTGTAGAGTTTTTCATACGCAGACACACAGATTCCGTCAAAATACCCATGTCCCGGAACTTCGTGCCAGTAGTCACGGTGATTCGGTCCCGCATTACTGAGCAGATAAAGTTTATATCCGTGTTTTTTCAGTTCATCAAGAAGTTCTGCCATTCCTGCAACAGGGGCAATGGTCGGTTTGTACCAGTGTTTTGCAACATCAACGGCAACAGGTCTCAGGTGTTCAGGTATTTTCGGCAGCATTTCTGCAAGAAAATCGTCAAGATTTTCATAATACCCGTCATCCAAAAGTGACCACTGATACGATTTCAAAATTTTCCATTTGATTATTTCTCTGTCTTCACTTTCAAGATGAAACCTGTCCAAAATCATCTCGGGAGTCCAGTGGATCAACACCTCTCCCATGTCAAATATAATGTTCTTAATCATAATTCTCCGTTTTTCCGATTCGGCGAACCGGGACAGCTTCTGCGGAAAGTGAATTGACCTTTGACTGATCAATTTTCTCCCACGTCAAATCAATATCCGTACGTCCGAAATGCCCGTAAGCCGCAAGATTTCTGTAAATAGGCTTTTTCAGTTTGAGGTAGGAAATTATTGAGGCGGGACGCAGATCAAAGTTCTTTTCTACCCATTCACGGATTTTTCCGTCTGAAATGCGACCTGTACCGAAAGTGTCAACAAATACGGAGACCGGCTCAACAACACCGATTGCGTAGGCAAGCTGAATTTCACATTTTGCCGCAACTTTTGAAGCAACAACCGTCTTTGCAATATGGCGTGCCATGTACGCCGCGCTTCTGTCAACTTTACTCGGATCTTTTCCGCTGAATGCACCGCCGCCGTGATGTCCGGCACCGCCGTAGGTATCCACTATAATTTTGCGTCCTGTGAGTCCTGTATCTGCGTCAGGACCGCCCAAAACGAACCTTCCGGACGGGTTCACCAGATAGTTGCAGTGTGAATAATCAAGTCCTGTCCGTGAAAGAACCGGTTTTATCAGTTTTTCAATCAGCTCGTCCCGTATGAATTTCTGTGATACGTCTTCAGTATGTTGCGTACTGACAACAACACACTCAACTCCGGAGGGAATCCCGTCCCTATAAGAGAGCGTGACCTGTGTTTTACCGTCACTTCTGAGCCACGGAAAACTGCCGGATTTTCTCAGCTGTGCCAAATTACAGGCAAGTTGCGTTGCAAGTACGTAACTCAACGGCATGAACTGTGATGTTTCATTACAGGCATAGCCGAACATAATGCCCTGATCACCGGCTCCGAGCTGTTCATCACTTTTTGTGACGGCACCGTTTATATCAGGACTTTGTGTATGAACATCAACACATATTTCCGCACAGCGTGAATAGTCCTCATAACCTACTTCATTCAGAACATCACGTACAACAGCCTCATAGTCAACATGAGCCTTACTTGTGATTTCTCCCATTATGTTTACTCTACCGGGCTGTGCGGTGACTTCACAGGCACATCTTGAATCAGGATCCGATGCAAGCAAAGCATCCAAAACAGCATCTGCTATTCTGTCACAGACTTTGTCCGGGTGACCTTCAGTAACAGATTCAGAGGAAAAAAACGTACACACAACAACACCTCCAAAGGCAATAAAAGGAGAGGCGCCTGAATTTGCGGGAACTCCTTTTTAGCAGTTTTTTATAGACGCCGCAAGTCGGTAAATTAAATCACGTCTACAGGGCAACTTCCGAAACTCCTTTATAAAATTCAGTTTTGAAAGTCACTTTACCGTTAATTTAGTCACTTGAAGTTCTTTAGTCAACAGATTGAAGCAAAATTGCATATCGGTTCGGGCTGAAATGTTGACATTAAATTGACGATGGGATAAGTTGAGCGTAGATTTTCGGAGGATTGATGGCTAAAGAAGAAGCTATTGAAGTTGAGGGAATTGTAAAAGAAGCACTTCCCAACGTGATGTTCCGTGTGGAACTTGCCGGCGGGCATATTATTTTAGGACATATGTCCGGCAGAATGCGTCAGAATCATATTAAGATTGTTCCCGGTGACAAGGTAAAGATTGAGATGTCGCCGTATGATCTCACCAAAGGGCGCATAACCTATCGTGAAAAGTAGGCTTTTTCATTCCTCTCGGAAGCTCCTGTTTGACGCGTGGCAATTGACCGCATAGGGCGGCGGATGTATTATTTGTACTGACGAGCCGGTTGATGATCGGTTACGACAGTTCGGTGAATACCGATACGGAGGTTGTATGGCAAGAGGAGATATCAAAAAAGAGAGTAAGGGCAGACCTTCCTCAAAAAATCAGAAGGAAAAACCGGCACAGCAGCCGGCGTATATTGCACCGGAAGTCATCTCAAAGAAGAAAGACAAAGATCGCTGGTGATGCGTATTTGCCCGGGGTGATATGAAACAGCTGGAAGCATACCTTCAACAGTACGGAAAGGATGTGAATCCCGTCATGGCGGCGTATGTGGCGCAACTTGAAAATGTTGCGTCTGTTTTGCCGTCTGCGGCGTCCTCTGTGGTAAAGGAACTCAAAGATCAGAGAACTCACCTTAAACTCATTGCAAGTGAAAATTACTGCAGTCCTGCGGTTCAGGCGGCGATGGGTAATTTGCTTACCGATAAATATTCGGAAGGTTTTGCCTATCACCGTTTCTATGCAGGATGTGAAAACGTTGATGCAATAGAGTCTCAGGCAGTTCACATTGCGTGCGATCTGTTCGGGGCCGAACACGCATACGTTCAGCCTCACAGCGGAGCGGATGCAAATCTTTGTGCCTACTGGGCCGTGCTGAATGAGGTTGTTCAGAACCCGATACTTGAAAAACTGGGTGAAACAAATTTAAATCATCTGAGTCGCGAGCAGTGGAATGAGATAAGAAAGCAGACGGGGAATCAGAGAATTCTGGGTCTTGATTATTACAGCGGCGGACATCTTACTCACGGTTATCGTCAGAATGTTTCCGCACAGATGTTTGATGCTTATTCCTATTCCGTGGATGAGAAGACAGGTCTTCTTGATTACGAAGAAATCAGGAGACAGGCGGATGAAATAAAACCGCTGATATTGCTTGCAGGTTACAGTGCATATCCGCGCAAGGTCAATTTCCGTAAGATGCGTGAAATTGCAGACGGGTGCGGTGCAGTGCTGATGTGTGACATGGCACATTTTGCCGGTCTTGTTGCAGGCAAGGTTTTTGAGGGTGATTTTGATCCTGTGAAGTGGTGTGACATAGTTACGACAACAACTCACAAAACTCTGCGCGGACCACGCGGAGGCATGATTCTCTGCAAACAGCGTTTTGCTTCTTCCGTGGATAAAGGATGTCCTCTTGTGATAGGCGGACCGCTCCCACATGTGATGGTTGCAAAGGCTGTTGCCCTGAAAGAAGCCTCAGAACCTGAATTTGCGGTTTATGCACACAGAATTGTTGAAAATTCACAGGCTCTTGCGCAGGCATGCGTTGATAACGGTATCCCTGTGGCTACGGGAGGAACGGAAAATCACCTGATGCTCCTTGATGTGAGAAAGTTCGGTCTTAACGGAAGACAGGCGGAATCGGCACTCAGAGAGTGCGGAATTACCCTGAACAGAAATGCACTTCCGTTTGATCCCAACGGACCGTGGTATACCTACGGTCTAAGGCTCGGTACGGCTGCTATAACAGCACTCGGTATGGGACCGGAACAGATGAAAGAGATTGCCTCTGTGATTTCTCTTG
>JAKSPF010000012.1 GCA_024405065.1 Sphaerochaetaceae bacterium
GCCCGGAATTTCCTTGAGACTGAGACGTGTTTTTGAAAGACTGTCAAAACGAAGCGATATTGCAGGATCAGCAGAATGCCTGTCAGCTATATGCAGAACACCCATATTTCTGATTTTCTCAATCATCTCTTCCCTGCGGTTGAGAGGAGCAACCGTAACAACTGAAAACATCTTCTCAATCATGTTGCACCCCCTGCAGTTTCTTCTTTGCAATCTTCCCGCGTACAACGGCAGAGGTCTGCTGATCACCGAGATATATTCCAATCATCCTGATGTTCTCCTTAGCCTCCGGAATCTTTACTTTTTCAAAAAGATTTACCCTCTGACTTGTTGTTCTCAATTCTTTCTCAAGCAAACCTACACGTTCCCTTAGAGTTTTCACAAGAGCATCAAGCCTTGCAATTTCTCTCAGCTTTACAATAGCCGTATCAACCCAAAGCGGATAATCGGCAACATCATACTCAATCGGTTTGAATGTAAGTTCACTGAAAACAGGAAGCTTCACCCCCGCAACATTCTCAATCCCCTGCATAACTTTGTCAGGTCTGACAAGATTTTCCAATCTTTTACATTCACTGAAAGCGGTATTTTCAGAAAATACGGCAACCCAGTCATCCAGATTTCCGGTCATTTTTTTACGTTCTTCAGCCTTTTCATTGAGTTCTGCGTAGACCTGCATTATGACAATCTGAAGCTGCTGCTTTTTCAACTGCAGAGTAGGCAGATATCTTGTAAACTGCTTGAGATGGTCTTTCTGTACTTTAAGTTCACTCTTGGTCAGTTTAACCGCCATTTAAGCAAATCTCCCGTTAATGCAAATCCTTTCTGTCTGAATAGAGCCAGAATTCCTGAATCAACTCACTCTTGATACCTGTCTCAAAAGGTTCAAAACACTCACACAGAATCTTCCATCCTCTGTCCAAAGCATCTTCAAGCGGAATATTGACAGAAAGATCCATAAGCTGAGATTCAAACATCTTTCCGTACTTTATCAGCTTTTCATCCCATTCACTCATCTGGAAACCCATGGACTTCTTTTCAAGGCTGTCCTTATAGGCACTGTAAAGTTTAATCATTCCGTCCATCAGTGCACGGTGATCCTTTCTTGTTTTTCCGTTGACATTCTGCTTCAACCTTGAAAGACTTCCGAAAGGCTCTATACGTCCGTTTTTAAGATAATACTGACCCTCTGTGATATAACCGGTATTATCGGGAACCGGGTGAGTCACATCATCTCCGGGCATTGTGGTCACCGCAAGAATAGTTACAGAACCGGCACCCTCAAAGTCAACGGCTTTTTCATAACGTGAAGCAAGACAACTGTATAAATCCCCGGGATAACCCCTGTTTGAAGGCACCTGTTCCATTGTAATTGCCGTCTCTTTCTGAGCATCTGCAAAGTTTGTCATATCTGTAAGCAACACAAGAACCTTCTTTCCGTCAAGTGCAAAACGTTCCGCAACAGCCAAAGACATATCAGGCACCAAAGTACATTCTACAGTGGGGTCACTTGCAGTATGAATGAACATCACCGTATGACTCATTGCACCGCCCTTCTCAAGAGTGTCACGGAAGAACAGATAATCATCATACTTAAGTCCCATTCCGCCAAGCACAATCACATCAACTTCAGCCTGCATGGCTATTCTTGAAAGCAACTGGTTGTACGGCTCTCCGGAAACCGAAAAAATCGGAAGCTTCTGACTTTCAACAAGAGTGTTGAATACGTCAATCATCGGAATACCCGTTCTTATCATTTTTTTGGGAACAATTCTCTTTGAGGGATTAACCGAAGGTCCGCCGATAGGTATCATATTTTCCGTAAGAGCAGGACCGTTGTCACGGGGAACTCCGGAACCGGTGAATACCCTGCCCAGCAGATGATCGGTATATGAAACCATCATCGGTTTACCCAAAAATTTAACCGTATCAGTTGTGCTGACTCCCTGAGCACCTGCAAAAACCTGAAGTGAAACAAGGTCATTGTCAAGCTTTATTACATTGGCGTAACTCTTTCCGACAAGAGCCAGATCAGCGTTTTTCACCCCCTCTGCCCTCACGGTAACAACGTTTCCTATGATTGACTCAATCTTTGTGTAAACTTTCTGCATACCGTTCTCCTTACGCCCTCCTGCTTCTGTCATTCAATATCTTGTTGAGTTTTTTCTCATTAAGCTTGAACTTATCAGAGTTCCATTCCGAATAATTCCAGTCAATAAAGTACTGCCTGATGTGATTGAAAAGATCTCTGATTTCTTCCTTGTCACTTACATCAAAATCAGCCTGCAATATTTTGTAAAGCATATCAAACACATACCTCTGTCTCTCGGGAGAAACAGCCGCATCCACAGGATCAAACGAATTCTGCTGAAAATAAACCGCATCCAGAAGCTCTCCTTTCTGGTAGATGATGTAATCCTCGGAAGACGTACCTTCATCTCCAACAACCTTCATCATCTGGTTTATCTCAGTACTTCTTGAGAGAATTGATTTAGCAAATCCAACACGCTGTGCATCAATGATTCCCTCATATTTGCTCCACGAATCAAGAGGATGTATTGAAGGATACTTTCTTGCATCCGAACGCTCTCTTGAAAGACCGTGAAACGCACCCACAACCTTCAGAGTTGCCTGTGTTACGGGTTCTTCAAAATTTCCGCCCGCAGGAGACACCGTACCACCGACCGTGATGGAAGAAGTCTTTCCGTTTCTCAACTTCACCTTTCCTGCACGCTCATAGAAAGAGGCTATCACGGATTCAAGGTAAGCAGGAAAAGCTTCTTCACCGGGTATTTCTTCAAGTCTGCCGCTCATTTCACGCATAGCCTGAGCCCATCGGCTTGTTGAATCTGCAAGAAGCAACACATCAAGTCCCATTTGTCTGTAATATTCAGCCATTGTCATTGCAGTGTAAACAGACGCCTCTCTTGCAGCAACCGGCATTGAAGAAGTGTTACAGACAATTATGGTTCTTTCCATCAAAGAACGTCCGGTACGCGGATCAATAAGCTCCGGAAATTCCTTGAGAACCTCAACAACCTCACCGGCTCTTTCACCGCACGCAGCGACTATTACTATATCAACATCTGCATTTTTTGCTTCCATGTGCTGGAGAACCGTTTTTCCGGCTCCGAAAGGTCCGGGAGTACAGAAAGTTCCGCCCTTTGCAACAGGCAGAAAAGTATCTATACACCTTATCTGCGTAACAAGAGTTTCGTCAGGTCTCATCCTGTTGGCATAACACCGAACAGCTTTTTTCACCGGCCACGAAAAAACCATAGTGAGATTTTTCTCGTTTCCCTTTGCATCTGAAACCACCGCAACAGTATCATTTACGTTGTAAATTCCTTTCTCCGACACAGATTTGACAGTCCACGCACAATCTTCAAATCCGAAAGGAACCATTATCTTATGTTCAAATATACCCTCCGGAACACTTCCTACGGCATCTCCCGGGAACACCTTGTCACCCGCTTTCACACATGGGGTGAATTCCCACGATTTCTCGGGAATGGGATTGAGGTAAACACCGCGCTGGAGAAAGAAGCCGCACTGCTCCGCAAGTTCCGGAAGCGGATTCTGAAGTCCGTCATACACCCTTGAAAGAAGCCCCGGTCCAAGCTGTACACTGAGCATTTCACCGGTAAATTCAACAGAATCACCCACTTGTATGCCCTCAGTCATTTCATAAACCTGCATACTGACGGTCTTTCCGTTGATTTTTATTATTTCACCTTTGAGTCTTGTACCGTTTACAACAATGTAACCCACTTCGTTTTTTGTGACAGAACCGTCAACCTTCACGGAAACAAGGTTTCCGTTCACTCCGGTAACAAATCCTTTTGTAGTATCCATAGCCACTCCGTTCAGATATTCTGTATCTGCTGCTGTATATTATCAAACAAACGCCTGAACTCGGATTTTCCGAGTTCGGTATCAAACAAACTCTGCCTTTCAAGAAGTCTCAGTTTTATTGCATAACCGTAAAGAACCGTATCGTCAAAAAAATGAAGAGACATAAGACTGTCCAAATAGTCAAACTGTGCTTCAAGAAGTATTTTTTCAGCTTTAAGCGGATTCTCGGCATGCATTACCGCTTCTGCAAGTTTTGAAGTTGCCGGGTGCTTAATGTCAGATGAAGCCGCCTGCTTTCCGAGATTTATGTTTCTGAGTCTGCAAATTTCCTTCTTTACATCAGGACAGAAAGAGCACCACTTCTCTGAAAGCGAACCGCCACCGGTCTCAACGGTAAGTTCCGACAAATTACGGTACACGGTTCTGTTGACCGCATTGTTGCACAATTCAAGAAAATTGTCGTATGAAATGGGCAACGCTCCGTCTTTTTTCAGTTCCGGCAGACTTGCTAAAAGGTAGTAATAGGAAGCCAAAACAAAACTCCGTCAAATACTGAGATCACTGAAGAACGGGGCAAGCATTTCCGCTATTGCCTCATCTGTGCAATCAAAAAAACCGCTTCCGTCTTTTGAGGCAAGACGAAAACCCGCATTCACACCTTTCACAGGAACAATCTCAAGACCGTTTTTAATCTCCTCCGCCAATGCGGATTTGAGCTGATCCGTCACAGACGCAATTTCAACCTTCATTGAGGACACGTCTTTGTCAGTGACAACGGCTTTGATAAGAGAAGCAAGAGCATCTCCGTTCAGGTTCTCAGCAACTGATGCCGAGAGAATGTTTTTGTAATGCGTCTCAACCTCTTTTTTGAAAGAAAGCACGGCATCACGTCTTGCCTGCTGAGCCCCGACCTGTGCGCTATTGCTGAGAAGCTCAATTTCTTTCTTTGTTTTTTCAAATAATTCAGATGCTTCAGACTGTGCCTGTGCAACAATTCCCGCCGCTTTTTCTTCCGCTTCTGCAATTATTTCAGCAGATTTTTTCTTTGCGGCATCAATCCCTTCTTTTTTGATTGATGAAACCAAATCCTGAATCTGTAATTCCATCCTCACACCATCCTTCGTAAACCTTATTTGTTTAACCTAACACCATTCCGGAATTTTAGCAAGAAAATATCAATAAAGAAGGTGTATCTTTTACACTATAAGGCATTGTGTTCACTTTTTTCAGCCTCTTTCCGTGCAATAATGTCAAGATATTCTTCAAGAACATGCCCTGCTTCTTCGTCTCTTCCCGTTTTTGCAAGTCCCAAGGCATAGTTGTGCATTGCATTCAGTGTGGCTTCGTGTGTTTTTCCAAGCAGTCTTGATGACGACTCAAATATCTGAGCTTCACAAAGGCATGCTCTTTCCGGTTCGTCCTGTTCCCACAAAGACTGCGCCAGTTCATTCAGTGCATCAAGTGCCTCAACTGCCGTCTTAAAATCTTCAATTTCCTGTTTTTCAGCCATTTCAGTACCTTTCAGGATAGTTGTCTATAACTTTCTGAATATCGTCAGGATTGTCCGTCTCAAGAACGGTGTCAAACCGAAACAGTTCAAGTCCCGTTTCAGTATAGTCGTCCTGAAGAGTTTTGCATCCGCACATTCCCAAATCCAGTTCAAAGCGCATCCTTGCGCTATCTTCAACTACATTATCTGCATAAAAGAGATAAACTCTGTCCGTTTTCAGATTTTTCAATGCAACAATTCCGCTCATTTCATCCTTGCCCAGACGGGTACCCGTTCCTGAAGACTCTCAAGCATTCTGAGATAACTTTCGTATCTGTCTGCATTTATTTCACCTTTTTCAACAAGAAGTCTTACTGCACAACCGGGTTCCGTATCATGCAGACAGCCGTCATATCTGCAATGTAAAGAAGGTTCCCTGAATTCAGGAAACGATGCCTCAATCAGATGGGGATCATCATGCGGCACTGAAATTTCACGAAATCCGGGAGTATCAATCAATGTAAAACCTTCGCACTCAAGAAGTGCGGCAAAATTTGTAGTGTGCCTTCCCCTGTTGTATTTTTCACTGACATCTCCTACTCTCTGAGAGCATCCTGAAAGGCTGTTTACAAGACTGCTTTTTCCCACTCCGCTTTGTCCTACAAATGCAGCGGTTTTACCTGTAAGTAATTTTTTCAATCCGTTGACATTCTCCCCTGTCTTGGCAGAGACACTTATTATGTCGTAACCGAGTTTTCCGTACAGTGAAAATCTTTCAAATTCTTCCTCTGTAAGCAGAATGTCACTCTTATTCATACAGATAATAACAGGGACATTTCTTGAACAGGCAATCACTCTGTCAATAAAACGGGGTCTGAACGGAGGAGATTGCACACTGCATACGCACACAACAAAATCCATATTTGCACATACAACCTGATTGCAGAGACTTTTCACGCTCCAGCGTTGGAACAGTGATTTTCTGCTTTGTCTGTGAAAAACCAGACCTTCACCGTTACCGGTAATTTCAAAATCAACCTTATCTCCGGCAACAACAGGATTATATTCACCTTTTGCTTCTTCCAGTTTCTTACCTTTTATCCTGCAGTTGTACAACTGTCCGTCTGAAGTTTTCACAGAGTAGATATTGTTGATTGAACGCAGTACCGTCCCGTTTGTCACCGTAAATCTCCAGTCAGTTTATCAGACAAGGCACCGAATCTCTCCGGAAGAGGTGCCTCAAATTTCATCATTTCACCGGTCACCGGATGCCTGAGTTCAAGTGAGAAACTGTGAAGCATCAGTGAAAAATCAGCAAATTTACCGTGATTCGGATTATAAAGAACATCACCTATAACGGGATGTCCTATGCTCCTCATATGAACTCTTATCTGATGAGTTCTGCCCGTGAAAATTCTTACTTTAACAAGTGCGGCACATGAATATTGGTGCTGAACCGAATATGAACTTCTGCTTGCTTTACCTGAAGTTGATGAGACAGTAAAAAGTTTTCTGTTGTTTATATCACGGGCAAGAAGACACTCAATTTCTCCGGATGATACGCCAAATATCCCTTCACAGAAAGCATAGTAATACTTTTTTGTTTCACGAGCCTGAAACTGTCCGGCAAGATTTGAATGTGCAGATGCAGTCTTGGCAATAACCATTACTCCGCTTGTGTCTTTATCAAGTCTGTGAACAATTCCGGGTCTTGTTACATCACACTCATCTGCCATTCCGTCAAGAAAGGACTGACCGTACCTGAAAGCAATGGCATTAACAACCGTGTTGTCAGGATTCCCTGCTCCGGGATGAACCACCATCCCCTGAGTCTTGTTTATTACAAGCATGCTTTCATCTTCGTAAATCACATCAAGCGGAATATCCTGTGGTTCAACCTTTTCAAAAACATCAGCAACGTAAACCAGAGTCACACAATCACCGCAGCGTACTGCGTCACTCTTCACGGCAGCTTTACCGTTTATGAAAATTTCACACAACTCCCCTGTGAGCGCAGAACGGGACAACCCCTCAATCCTTTCAGAAAGAAAGACATCGGCACGCACCTTACCTTCAACATTATCCGCTGTAAAACAGTAAGTTCTCTCAACCCTCATAGGCACTCATCTGTTCTTTATCAGTCCGATTATGAAGTCAATGAGAGCTATTGAAGCGGTTACGCAACAGGAAATTCCCAAAGTCTTCCAAAACGTATTCTCTTTCTTCATCGTATTCAGGATAAGACTCGTTATAGGGTACGCAATCGGAAGCCCGCCGAAAAACAAAATTTCACCGCGCCTCAATGCAATGGTCCACTTGGGAAACTTCACATCATCATACGGTTCCGCTTTTGACATATCCAATGCAGGCACACAAGAACAACAGAGACAAATCAAAACAAAAACGAGAACAGCCTTTCTAAGCATAACTCCTTGCTCCGAAAATCAATGTCCCGATTCTGACTATCGTAGAACCGGCTCTGACCCCTGTCATGTAGTCTCCGCTCATTCCCATTGAAAGTTCGCTGAGACACAATCCGGGAAATCTATGCTCACATTCTACTTTGAGTGAAGCCAGTTTTGCAAAGGCCTGCTCCGTCAACTTCTCTTTCATTGCGGCAGGGCAATTGACGGGACCTATTGTCATAAGTCCGCAAATCCGGACATTTTTCATATTCAGTGAGGCTTCAACACAGTCAAAAAGCTCCTTTTCAGAACTGAAACCGCTCTTTGAGGTCTCACCTGATGTATTCATCTCAAGCAGAACCGGCATGATTTTTCCATGCCCTGCCGCACATGCGTCAATCTTTTCAAGAAGATGCAGTGAATCAACACTCTCAATCATATCAACAAGAGAAACAACCTTATTCACTTTGTTTGTCTGAAGGTGACCTATCATATGAATCTGAGCATCGGCAGGATGCCAATCGGAAAATTTGTCAATTATCTCCTGCACATAGTTTTCACCGAAAATTCTGAATCCCGCATCGTAGGCTCTTTTTATATCTTCAAGCGGACGAGTCTTGGAAACCGCAACTATCCTGACGTTCCCGACCTCTCCTGTCAGCTTTTGAAAAATCTCCCGCATATCCATGGTTGTATTATGCCACTTACATCCGATCCGTACAATGTACCTCAGCATCGGTTACGCTCTTTCGTAGAACTTGAATCTGCAACCGGCTCTATTTTGAATTTACTCACCGGATCTTTTGAAATATGACCGCGGTAGGATTTGAACCTACGACAACCAGTGTGTAAGACTGGGGCTCTCCCACTGAGCTACACGGCCGATTCGGTAAGACTTTAGCAAATACTCAGTAAAAGGTCAACCGTACAATCACTCTGAATTATTGACCTTTACAACGTGCGTTGGATAATATGGATGTATGGATGAGAGTGTCGTTTCAAAACAGGCAATGCAGAGAATGCCGTACTACCTTCAGAAGCTGAAGGAAATGCACGCAGAAGGAAAGACGGAAATATCGGCAAGGCTGTTTGCTGAAATGTTCGGATTCACAGAAATACAGGTCAGAAAAGATCTTGCCTCGGTAAGCAGCGTTCACGGAAAACCCAAAGTAGGATTCAAGATTTCACCGCTTATCGTTGATATTGAAAATGTTCTGGGTTTTAAGCATGAAAACAAGGCCGTGATTGTAGGTGCAGGTTCATTGGGACACGCACTTATGTCACACAAAGGATTTTCGGAATACGGTATTGAAATTGTTGCAGCGTTTGATGCAGATGAGGATAAAAAAGGAATTGAAATAAGCGGAAAACCCGTTTACGGAATGGAACAGATGCAGAAATTCTGCAATGAAAACAGAATTGAAATCGGAATAGTTGCAGTACCTCAGATTGCAGCACAGAGGGTATGTGACAGTTTGGTTTTATCCGGTATAAAGGCAATTTGGAATTTTGCTCCGTTACACCTCACCGTACCGAGAGGAATTTTAGTTCAAAATGAAAATATGGCAGCATCACTTGCAATGCTGTTCAAACATTTAAGAGGAGTGTCGGATGGTACTGATTAACATTGACAGACTTTCAGATTCGGAACTCAAATACATCGCACAACAGGAAGAAATTGACAGCTGGCAGAATCTTTCACGTGAAGAACTGATTGAGGCAATTGAAGAAATTTATGATGCAGACAGAACCGTTTCCGACATCAATGCTGCAAAGTATGTAAATTCTATTTCGGATGCCGGCTCGGATGTTCTCCAGTTCCCCGGAGTACGCCCTCTTCCACAATCATTCAGCGACTCTTTCATACACATGGTTCAAAGGGATTCCTGTTGGGCTCTTGCATTTTGGAACATAGGTGAAAATTTACGTAACCGCATTGAAAGTCTTAACGCTCAACTGGTAATAAAAACCTGTGCTTTAAGTAATAAAGACAAAATTGAAGAAAGTTATGAGATTGAAGTAGGAATGCATGATACTGAGTGGACAGTTGAAATGCCGTGGAGATACAAAAATTACAAGTTACAGTTGATTGCAAGAACGGTCACCAGAGATGAAATTATCTGCGAAAGCGGTACCGTTTACTGTGCCGGGTGCTATGTTGCGGATCATCCTGAACTGCTGAAAAAAGAGGACAGCTTCAAACTTCTGATTTCTCCCCTGATTGCAAAGGACGGGTCTGTACTTGCAAACAGAGATGTGGCATTGATAACGGAAACATACAGAAAGGAGACATTAAAATGAAGAGCAGAATGAATTTTATCTTCCACGCACATCTTCCTTTTGTCAGACATCCGGAGTTCCCGAAATTTCTTGAGGAAGACTGGCTTTACGAAGCAATTAACGAATCTTACCTTCCTCTGTTGAGAATGTTGTACAAACTCAGGAATAAAGGAACGTCTTATCATCTTACCTTCTCCCTCTCCCCTACCTTGTGTTCAATGCTGTCCGACAATCTGCTCTGTGAACGATTTGTCGGCTATATCAACTCAAGAATAGAACTGGGAAACCTTGAGATTGACAGACTTTCAAACGAACCCGATATGCAGAAACTTGCGCTGATGTATCGGGATAATGCAAAAAAGAACCTTCAGTTTTTTCAGGAGGAATGTAAAGGAAACATTCTGAATGCATTTAACGCTCTCTCAAATGAGGGTTTCCTTGAACTTATAACAACTGCTGCAACGCATGCATATCTGCCGATTTATAAAAACAGTCCGTTGGCTGTGAATGCGCAAATAGAAACCGGGCTCATCCAGCATATCAGATTGTTTGACAGAAGTCCGGAGGGCTTCTGGTTACCTGAATGCGGTTATTATCCCACACTTGAAGAACTGCTCAAGCGCAACAACGTGAAGTGGACAAGCCTTGCCGCTCATTCTCTCTTGCTGTCGGAAGACAAACCTCAAAGAGGCAATTATGCACCGGTAAAATGTCCGAACGGACTTTGGTGTTTTGCAAGAGACAACAATCTTACAAGCCTTGTGTGGTCCGCAACAGACGGTTATCCGGCAGACCCGTGTTACAGAGAATTTTACAGAGATATAGGTTATGATCTTGATATAAACTACGTGAGACCGTTCATTCATGAACCAGATGTAAGAGTGTTTACCGGGTTCAAATACTGGGCAGTAACCGGTAAAACAGCCCAAAAGGTTCCGTACAGTCCTGAAGTTGCCGCAGAAAAAACAAAAGAACACGCAGAAGACTTTCTTAAGAACGTCAGAAACAGAACACTGTCACTTGAAGCTTCACTGGATTGTGACCCTGTTTACACACTCTCATTTGATGCAGAGCTTTTCGGTCACTGGTGGTTTGAAGGAGTGATGTGGCTTGAACACGTCATTACATCAACTGCAAAACAGAAAGATATTGAACTGATTACACCTTCGGTATATATTGCAGAAGGCAATCCGGTACAGACAATGACTCCTGCTTTCTCTTCTTGGGGTGAAGGAGGCTGTTCACAGGTATGGGTTGATACCGCGTCAAATTCAACATTTGTGAAACACACAATCAAAAGCATAGAAAGAATGTCCGAAATTGCCGTGAAATTTCCGAATCAGAAATCACTCAAGCAGAGATTCCTGAATCAGGCGGCAAGAGAGACTCTGCTTCTTATGTCAAGTGACTGGCCTTTCATTATGCATAACCATACAAGTGAAGAATATGCCAAAAAACGCCTTACAGGTCATATTCAGAATCTGAATCTTGTTTATGACAACATGACAAAGAATGCAGTGAACACGGAATGGCTTGTCAAAGCAGAAAAGAGAAACAACATCTTTCCTCAGATTGACTACAATATGTTCAATCCCGAACATCTTAAAAAGGACAGTCCGGTTTTTACAACCGACTTTACCTCAGAGCAAAAGTAATGAAGACTTCAATAATAATACACGGGCATTTTTATCAGCCACCCAGAGAAAACCCGTATACCGGGATGGTGCAGGAGCAACAGAGTGCAAATCCCTATGCCAATTGGAATGAAGCAGTATTTGCTACATGCTATATGCCTAATGCATGGTCAAGATATCTTTCACCTGATGGAAAAATAGTCAGTATAACCAACAATTACTGCTCAATTTCATCAAACTTCGGTCCCACGCTTCTTAACTGGATAAAGGAAGAACATCCCGATTTTATTGAAAAACTGATTGAAGCGGACAAGTACAGCATTGAAAAAACCGGTCACTCCAATTTTCTTGCCCAGTGTTACAACCATACAATAATGCCGTTGGACAGCACAGAAATCAAGCAAGTTGAAACTGCATGGGCACTGAAACATTACAAAAGGATATTCGGACACGAAAATGAAGGGTTTTGGTGCAGCGAGTGTGCAATAAACAAAGAAACAATAGACATTCTTTCCGAAAACGGAATAAAATTTGTTGTTTTATCACCTTGGCAGGCAGAATCAATAAACGGAATCAGACTGAAAGGATCCCCTGCTCCGTGTGACAGACCTTTCATAATAAAAGGTAAATCAGGACAGCTTGCAGCGTTCTTTTATGACCCTGAACTTGCAAGCGGTATCAGTTTCGGGCATCTTCTGAGAGACGCAGACAGTCTTTACGGAAAACTCTGTGAAATGAAAAACAGAAAAAATCCTGCGCTGATTCACTGGGCAACAGACGGAGAAATATACGGACACCATGAAGCATTCGGTGACATGGCTCTTGCTGCACTTATAAAAAAAATTGAAGAAGGACGTCTGTTTGAATTGACAAATTACGGTGCCTATCTTGAAAGTCACCCTGCAACTGAGACAGCTGAACTCAGAACCGGAAGTGACGGATTAGGTTCATCGTGGTCATGTATTCACGGAGTAGGAAGATGGTACAAAGACTGCGGTTGTCATACCGGAGGAGATGAAAACTGGAACCAGAAATGGAGAGGTCCTCTCAGAACGGCATTTAAAAATCTTGAAATAACAGGAATGGAAATTTTCAGCAAAAATGTTGAAAAGATACTTGGCAGAACAGATTACGTAAATCTTCTCAAAGACTACGGCGCAGTTTTATCCGGAGAAATCACTCAGGAAGCATTCACATCTTCTTTGAGAAAAAAAACAATAATAATGCTCACAGGTAAAGAGAGAACAGATATTGCAATTCTTCTTGAGGCAATTAAAAATATATTGTTTTCTTTTACAAGTTGCGGGTGGTTTTTCAATGATGTTTCCGGAATAGAACCACGTCAAAACATCACTTATGCCTTAGCGGCCTGCTCTCTTCTGCAAAAATTCACGGACAAGGATTTACAGGCAGAACTTTTACAAGATCTGAAAGAGGCTGTAAGTAACATTAAAACCGAGGGAAATGCCTCCGATATAGCAAGAAAAAGCATCCCCAAAATTCCAGCCTATGCCTTTGCATCTGTTTTTTTCTGCATGAACAGAATGACCGCACTGAGGGGAGATTTTATAAACAGGTTCGGAATATTCAAGCTGATTTCAATCTACACAAAAGACAGAATCGCATACAGGTTAAGGATAGAAAATGTTGCCACATTGGAAAAATACAGCCTCAGTTGCACAACTGAAAATAAAAATAAAAACGCTGTTGTTCTCAACATAAAAAATGCTGATTCAGGAAAACAGTATGCAATTTCAAGCAAAAATATTCCGTCAGACATACTCGGAAAATGTGCAAAGTGGGTTGAACACAGGCTTGCAAGATGTATTGATATGGGTACTCTTGAGCTGATTTCAAAAAATATGGGTAATTATTTTATTCTTATGGATGCGGACAAAAAGCTGATAAATGAAAATGTTTTCTATGAAAACTTCAGCATTGCACTAAGAATTATCAGGGAACACACATTATTCCGATTTCAGAAATATAAGTGGAGTGATATTCTGAAACTCATGAATCTGCTGGCGTATTATATAAGTCTCGCCGGAAACAATAATCTTATAAACAATATGAGTGAGCTTTTTGACAGCCAAATGGATTCATACGCCGCAGATGTGCTGACAGATTTAGGTGAAGAACTGTCCGGAAAAATACTGAACACCCTGATTGTGGCAAGAGCAAACAGATTTGAGCCAAAAATCACGCTTATTCAAAATGCAATCTATCCTTATCTCTCAGGTGAAAAAAAACACAACCTCACTGAAGAAACCGTGACTCACCTCAGAGAAGAACTGAATTTTACAATGTAAGGAGGAACTTTCAAAACTCCTTCATAAATCTTGAACTTGCTTTTGCATATTGCCCTGTAAGAGCTGTTTTGCGTGTTCAACGGAAAGAGTCCCCTCATCTCCGCTGAGCATACGTGCAATTTCATGCACTCTGTCTTCACCGTCAACGCATTTCAGATGAGAAAAAGTCCTGCCGTCAACCACATTTTTTGTTACAACAAAGTGCATTGACGCTCTGCTTGCCACAGTTGCAAGGTGGGTAATGGCAATTACCTGCTTTTCTTTTGCAAGACCGCATATACAGTCTGCAAGACTTAAAGCAACAGAACCGCCTATGCCGCTGTCCACTTCATC
>JAKSPF010000120.1 GCA_024405065.1 Sphaerochaetaceae bacterium
TATCATTGAGTGAATCACGCTTTGAGGGTGAATGACAACTTCAATGTTTTCAGCCGGAACACCGAAAAGGAAGTGCGACTCAATTACTTCAAGTCCTTTGTTTGCCAAGGTTGCAGAATCAACCGAGATTTTATGGCCCATTTTCCAAGTAGGATGTTTTATTGCTGTTTGAGGGGTAACTTTATGAAGCTCGGAAGCAGGTGTGTTCAGAAACGGTCCGCCGGAGGCAGTGATTATCAGATGTGAGGTGTTGTCAATTCCGTTTGAAATCAGAAGTTCATCTATCGCAGAGTGTTCACTGTCAACCGGTATGACTTTCACTCCTTTATTTGCTGCATATTCAAGAAACAGCCTTCCTCCGAGCACTATTGTTTCCTTGTTTGCCAGTGCCAAACTGCACCCTGCATCAACACATGCCAGTGAAGCTTCAAGACCTGCGGAACCTGCAATACCGTTCAGAACTATGTCCGGATGCAATTTTTCAAGAAACTCACGGAGTTCTTTGTAATTTCCGTCAAGATGAAGTGACGGGCATGAAAACCCTTCAGGTTTTGAGTTATGGAATGTAAAGCCTGCAAGCTCAACCTGTTCCGACTCATTTATTCCTTTTAATGCCGTTGTTCCTATTGAACCTGTTATACCAAGTATTACTGCATGTCTCATGGCTGAATCATAATGCTTTTTCAAGGAAAAAACAGAAGAGAGGGGCACTTGTCAGGATTGAGTCCATACTGTCAAGTATTCCGCCGCGTCCGGGAATAATGTTTCCGGAATCTTTTACCTTTGCACCGCGCTTGATTATGCTTTCAGCGAGGTCTCCGATATTTGCCGTAATACTCATCAGTGCAGCAAGTGTTATTTGCTTTGCGATATTCATATAAGGCAGATTGCCTGTAAAAATCTTTGAATAAAGAAGGCAGATTACGATGCAACTTACAAATCCTCCGACAAAACCGGCGATACTTTTCTTCGGGCTGACCTTAATTATACCTGCATTTGTTTTGCCGAAAAGCATACCGAAAACATAGGCAAATATGTCGTTTGAAAAAACAAGGAGAAGAAAGAACATTAAAAGATGACTGTTACAGAAGGGAAGGGTAAGTACCTTTATAACAAATGTTGCAAGAAAAGAAGGGTAAATCACAAGAAGAACATTTTTTGCAAAATTGTTAATTGAATTTTCAAAATTTCCGTTCTGCGTGTTTATTATCTCAGCCAGACTGCAGATTACCAAAAGCAGTGCCGTTGCAGTGTCGGAAGAACCGTAAAGGTACTGCAACAGCGGGAGAATCCATGTGATTCCTGAAATCAGAGTAACTTTACCGAAAAGCATTTTGCTCATCTCAAGGCTTCCGAGCAGTGAACAGATGAACATCAGTACCGATAACCCGAGAAAGTGATGTTGCGGAATCAAAAATATCAGAGCTGCAAGCACAGGAATACCCAGTATGCAGGTCAGTGTCCTTTTCAGCAGATTGGTATTCATTTCTTCAGTCCTCCGAATTTTCTTGTCCGTTTTGAATATTCACTGAGACAGAACTCAATTTCACTTCTGCCCCAATCCGGCCAAAGTTTTTCTATGCTCAAAAACTCTGCATACGCGCTGTCCCACAGCATGAAGTTTGAAAGTCTTAATTCTCCGGCACTTCTTGCAATCAAATCAGGATCCGGTATGTCCGGACAGTCAAGGTTTGCCCTTATATCTTCGGGTTTGATCTGAACCTCGGGATTCTGTGCCGTGAATCTGTTGACTGCGCGCGCAATCTCGTCCTGCCCCCCGTAGTTTACGGCAAGAATAACTGTAAGTCCGGTACAATCTTTTGTTTTGTTCAGAGTCCAATTTATCCCGTTTTTTGCTTCCTCGGGTAAGCTTTCAATATTACCTCTTACTCTTATTTTTATATTGTTTTCCAAATAAAAATCCAATTCACCGGGAAGTTTTTTTGCAAGAAGGTTCATCAGATAAGAAACTTCCTGATCAGGCCGTGACCAGTTTTCTGTTGAAAAAACGTAAAGAGTAATGTAATCAATCCCGTATTCCGGTGCAGCTTTAATTATTCTCTTACAGGCTTTAAGACCTTCAAGATGCCCGGCTGCACGCGGCAATGAACGCTGTTTTGCCCAGCGTCCGTTGCCGTCCATTATCAGACCTATGTGCATCAGACTTCAAGAATT
The DNA here is from genome assembly GCA_024405065.1 of Sphaerochaetaceae bacterium. GTDB lineage: Bacteria > Spirochaetota > Spirochaetia > Sphaerochaetales > Sphaerochaetaceae > JAKSPF01. The sequence goes on from JAKSPF010000120.1 coordinate 2,176, forward strand.
TCCTTTTCCTTTGCATCTGCAAGACCGTTGATCTGTGCAATGTAGGAATCCGTCATTTTCTGAAGTCTGTCTTCTCCGTTTGCCTGTTCGTCTTCAGATACGGTACCGGCCTTCTGCATTTTTTTTATTTCCTCCATGCCGTCACGTCTTATATTGCGTATTGCAACACGTGCGTTTTCAGCACTTGACTTTGCCTGTTTTGCAAGTTCCTTGCGTCTGTCTCCTGTGAGGGGAGGAAAGTTTATCCTCAGCAGTTTTCCGTCGTTTGACGGGTTCAGTCCCAAATCACTTTTCTGAATTGCCTTTTCTATTGCCGAAAGGGCACCTTTGTCCCATGGCTGTATTACGACAAGCCTTGCTTCCGGCACTGAAACAGATGCTACCTGATTCAACGGAGTTTCCTGTCCGTAATAATCAACCTTTATTTTGTCAAATATTGCTGCGGAAGCTCTTCCTGTTCTCAGTGCAAGATATTCCGTATTAAGTGAAGCAACGCTTTTTTTCATTTTATCTTCACAGTTTGAAAGTACTGTCTGCATTGTATCTCCTATGAAAAAAGCAACTTTCAAATTCCGAGCCATTCTTCACAAAGCTTAGTTTTGAAAGTCACTCAATGAATGTTGAAAAAAGTGAATGTTCAAAAAAAGCCGCCCGATACGAGCGGCATTCAGTGAAGATTCAATTATGCACCTGCACGGAAACGTCTGTAATCAGCAATGGCAATATCACATCCGTTATCCTTGTTGAACTTTGCAACAAGCTGAGCTACGGTAAGTCCGTCTTCATTGTAAATCTGACAAACCTGATCCATCAGGCAGATTTCAGCATAATGCTTTTTAAGCATGCCTTTGACGATGCCTTCTTTCACCTGATCGGGCTTTGACGCAAGTTTCTCGTCCTGTGCAACTTTTGTTCTGAAAATTGAAAGATTTTCTTCTTCATATTCTTTCGGTACGGAAGCAGAATCAAGATAGAGAGGATCTGCTGCACAGACGTGCATTGCCGTATTGAATGCAAACGTTTTATATGCATCGGTCTTGAAAATTGCAGCATCTTTTGCCTTGAATTTCACTATTACACCTATTGCTCCGTTTGCATGGCTGTAGCCTGCCACGTTTTCATCTTCCGCAACATCAACAGTATCCATCTTTTTTATGTTCATATTCTCATGAATAGTTGCAATAAGATCCTTCACCATATCCGTCATATCCGGTGTGACTTCTTTATAGCCTTTTGCAATTACAAGGTCGCAGAGATCCTGTCCGAGCTTTGCAAACTGTTCGTTTTTTGCTACAAAATCTGTTTCACAGGTCACACTTATGATAGCCGCTTTCTTATCGGTGATTCCGAATGTGATTCTCCCTTCTTCGGTTGCTCTGTCGGCTCTTTTTTCAACGGCAGCAAGTCCTACTTCTTTAAGGTATTTTGCTGCACCTGCAAAATCCCCGTTTGACTGTGCGAGAGCTTTTTTACAGTCCATTATTCCGGCGTGGGTTTCCTCGCGGAGTTTTTTCACCATTTCCATCGTAATTTCCATAACATCACTCCTCATCGTTTTTTTCGGATTCTTCTTCCTCTTCTTCCGTATCTTCTTCTTTTACGGACGCTTCTGCCAGTGAAGCCTCAATAGCAGCTTCTTCCTCGCTTGCGGGGAGACTCTCAATAATCTGGATACCGACTTCATTGTCTGCATCAACCACGGCATTTGCGATTATTTCAACAAAAAGCTGAATTGCCCTGATTGCATCATCGTTGCCGGGAATCGGGTAGGTGATGTCCGTGGGGTCACAGTTTGTATCAACAACTGCAACTACGGGAATGCCGAGTCTTTTTGCTTCAGCTATTGCGAGTGCTTCCTTACGTGTGTCAATCACAAAGATGATACCGGGAAGTTCCGTCATGTCTTTGATTCCGCCGAGATTCTTCTCAAGTTTTGTTTTTTGTTTTGTGTACAGTGCAACTTCTTTTTTCGTAAGACTGTCAAATGTTCCGTCAACAGACATTTTTTCAATCTTTTTCAGTGTTGCGATTGATTTTTTGATTGTTGCAAAGTTTGTAAGCATTCCGCCGAGCCAGCGATTGTTTACAAAAGGCATTCCGCATCTTGTTGCTTCTGCTTCTATTGTCTGCTGTGCCTGTTTTTTTGTTCCTACAAACAGAACGGTTTTGCCCATCTTTACCTGGGCTCTGACGGCTTCATAGGCTTCAACTATGCACGCCGTTGTCTTTGAAAGGTCAATGATG
>JAKSPF010000121.1 GCA_024405065.1 Sphaerochaetaceae bacterium
AGTCAGGTTTTGGACATCCCTTCGTTTAAGCCAAAAGTTTTTGAAAAGACAAAAGTCTTTCAAACCCTAATAGACACGGAAATTTGCGATTTTATTTAGCAAAATCAGTAAAATCGGGGTGTTTTTGAAAAAAATCTGTATGTAACCTCACAATTGCGAATAATGTGTCCTTGTAAACTTTCCATAAGTATTTTATGGATATCAATTCTGTGTTTTTTCAATTTTGGTATAGCCTAAGGCAGTGGGAACAAAAAGTGTCCTAAAATTCTACAGCACCTCAATTTCCATTTCGGAATTCTGAAAAATATTTGATTTTCCGAAACAAAACTCATTATTCATTTCGGATTTCTGAAAAATATTTGATTTTCCGAAATGAAAATGATAAAGTGAGTCCAAGGGTTGAAAGAAAATGAAACTGATTAAAAGAAAATATCTTGATGATTTAATACTCATGTCAGGAACTCCCGATATAAAAGTCATTACGGGTATCAGACGAAGCGGAAAATCTAAGTTGATGGAAAGTTTTATCAATTACAATATTGAAAATCGTCCGGACAACAATATCATTCACATTAACTTTGCACTTGAAGAATTTGAAAATCTCAGAGAACATCGGAAGCTCAACGAATATGTTGAACAGAGATACGAAAAAGACAAAACAAATCTTTTGCTGATTGATGAAGTCCAAAGGTGTAAGGGTTTTGAAGAAGCAATCACATCTTTGCATGCAACTGAAAAATATGACATATACATTACCGGCTCAAACGCATTTCTTTTAAGCAGTGATTTGGCAACTCTTTTTACGGGGAGAACGATGAGTCTTGAGATTTTTCCGTTTTCTTTGGCGGAATTCAAAGAGTATTACAATCTTTTACCTGACGAAACACACAGTATATTGAACCGGTATATTGAAGAAGGCGGCATGGCAGGTTCGTACCTGTACAGTCAAATTGAACAGAAGCATATATATGTCAAGAATGTCTATGAAACACTTATAACAAGGGATATAAAAGAAAAATACAGAATAAAAAACGATAATCTGCTTAATCAGGTTACGGATTTTCTTATGGACAACATAGGATGTGAGGTTTCTCCTACAAAGATTGCAAACACATTGAAATCCCACGGACAAAAGGTTAATGATAAAACCATCTCCTCTTACATCTCTTATCTGTGCAGAGCCTTTGTATTTTATCGGGTAAGAAGATTTGATATTGCAGGGAAGAAATATCTTTCAAGTAACGATAAATACTACCTTTGCGACCACTCGTTCAAATCATCAATTCTCGGTACAAAAAACTTCAACAGGGGAAGATTGCTTGAAAATATTGTTGCCGTTGAACTGTTACGCAGAGGGTATGAAATTTATACCGGCGTTCTGTATAACTGTGAAATAGATTTTGTTGCCCTGAAAAGAAATGAAAAAATCTACATACAGGTATCAGACGATATCAGCTCCGAGGAGACTTTGGAAAGGGAATTGAAATCGTTGAAAAAGATTAAGGATTCATACCCTAAAATTCTTCTGGCAAGTACATATCAAAGGCAATATGACATTGAGGGTATTCTGGTTTTTGATATTGAAAAATGGTTGCAATCTCAACCGTGAAGAGCCGGTTGCAAAAATCAGCTGCTTGCCCGTACAGATCCATGCCAAAAAAGAGGTTCGGTATAATTGCAAATAATTGAGGTGACGTATACACTTTGCCCTGTAAAAGTGAGGTTTGTAAGATGAAACTTTTTTGCAGAGAAAACTACTTTTCCAAGGAAGAGGTGAATACCGGACGGCAGCCGGAGATAGATGTTGTCAAAGGCATACTCATTCTCGGACTGATGATTGTTCACTGTTTTACGGAGATTTTTCCGCAGGAAAGCGGCCCGGTTGCCTTTTTCTTTGTGATATTGTGCAGTAATTTCATAGGTGCGGCGTTGTTCATGCTCATAATGGGAATGTCATCAATGTATTCCAAACACGGCTCTCCGGAGGATATGCTTCGCAGAGGATTCGGACTTCTTACTTTTGCGGCACTTTTAAACATTTTGAGAGTGGGGTTGCCTAATTCCATAGCATATCTGATTAACGGAGAAAAGTCTTATCTGCTCAATTTTGCACTGATAATCGGTAATGACATAATGTGGTTTGCCGGACTTGCATTTCTGACCGGAGGACTGCTGAGACGCGGAAAACTGAATGACATGAAGATGCTGATAGTGGCGGTAGTGATGAGCATTGCGGGATATTTTCTCAAAGGTGTCGGTACTGGGAACTACGGAATAGATCAGCTTCTGGGACATATATGGGGAACCAAAACAGAAAGTTGCTTCCCTCTTTTCAATTGGTTTGTCTTTTTTACGGTGGGACGGTTGTACGGTACTCTGTACAGACATCTGAAGGACAAAAGAGAATGGTCAAAAAAGATACTTCCGATAGGACTTGTCATCAGTGTTGTCTATGTGATTATCGCAACCAATCCCGACCAGAAAGTGTTTGTACTTTTCAATGATGACCCTATAGGTTTGTATTGGATGGCTCCGTTGGATGCAGTGTTCTGTCTTGTCGGAGGTATAACGGCACTTGCACTTGCCTGTCTGGTCGTAAAAAAGGACGGTCCTGTGTTCCTGACTTTTATCGGACGGAATCTTAACAAATTTTACTGCGTGTCATGGGTGATAATAAATTTTGTTGCTACTGTCATCAGAATAATCGGAGTGTGGGGAAAGACGGGAAGTCTTGTAACTGTGGCTGTTTGTTCATTTGTCATTGTTTTGACGTATCTCATCGTTCTTCTGTACAAAAAGAGTCTGGAAGAAAAATTCAGAAAATTTTTCGGAAAACACCGCAAATTGTGGATTGTAATGATGTGGGTTATTGTGGCGGTTGCTGCTGTTGCGATAATCGTGTACGGACAAAATGATTTTCCCGGAATGTATAACGGATATCTGGACTGAATGTGTAGAAAGGAAACAGAATGGAAGCAAAGGAATTACTATTCGGCGATATTCTTGAAACAAATGTAAAAAGGAACCCGGAAAATATTGCAATTTCCGAGATGACTGAGAAGATTTCCTACAGGGAACTACAGGAAAAAGTCAGTGATTTTGCAGTAAAAATGTCAAAAATCGGTATCGGAAAGGGAACCCATGTCATGCTGTGGTCTGTTAACTCAATATCGTGGGTAGTTGCATTTTTTGCAATGCAGAAACTCGGAGCGATAGCCTGTCTTATGAATTACGGCTTAAAGTCCGAGGATGCACAGAACATTGTAAAAATGTCGGACGGAGAGTATCTTTTCTTCGGAACTGTTGCTGCAACGTCTCGCGATGCGGATATTGCGTACAAAGTTGCCGAGAAAGCAAATATTGACAGAAACAGGGTTGTGGATATCAACGCTTTGCTTTCCGACAGTGAAAAAGCCGGAGAAAGTGAAATCCGTAAAACCGGCGAAATTGAAGCAGGGTTGAATCCTCATGATACATCCGTAATTATCTATACCAGCGGAACCAGCGGAATTCCCAAGGCCGTAATGCTGTCTGCATATTCAATAATCAATACGGCAAGGGCAGTCAGTGAGCTTACCCATGATGCTTCCGGAGACAGACTTTGTCTGGCAATTCCGATGTTTCATTCTTACGGACAGATGATGGCGCTTGCACATCTGAATGAGGGTAAATGTGTCTGTATGCCGGACAGCTTCAAACCCGATGCAGTGGTAAAATGTATAGACACAATGAATTGTGACGGAATGACTTCTGTGGGTGCCGTGTATGTAGGAGTTATCAATCATCCGGATTTCAAGGATAAGGTATCAGGAAAAATTCACTACTGTGCCATCGGCGGAGGGGTAAGTACACCGGCACAGATGATACAGTTTGAATCTGCATTTGAGAGAACTTCTTTTATCAACGGATACGGACAGACAGAGGCTTCACCTCTTATTTCGGTTTCATCACCGTATGATTCCGTCAGGGTACGTTCCGAAACGGTGGGGAAAGCGATTCCGGGAATTGATGTCAGAATACAGGATTCGGACGGTGATTTTCTTGGGGCAGGGCGTATAGGTGAGGTTGTAGTCAAAGGTTATAACCTGATGAACGGATACTACAAGTTGCCCGTGGAGCAGCAGGCAATAGATGATGACGGATGGCTTCACACGGGAGATTTGGGGAAGTTTGATGACTACGGAAATCTTATGCTGCAGGGAAGGATTAAGGACATCATTATCCGCGGCGGTGAAAACATCTCTCCGATTGAGGTGGAAGAGGCAATGATGGCATTGGGGTGGTTTGATGCAGTAAAGGTGTTGTCCGCTCCGCATTATGTTTTGGGAGAATGTGTTGAAGCCTGCATCGTTTTGAAAAAGGGAAAGGAAGATGTCAGCGAAGTGCAGA
>JAKSPF010000122.1 GCA_024405065.1 Sphaerochaetaceae bacterium
CCGTCAAGATAACGTTTTACGTTTTCATTCTCTCTTGCAGCAGAAAGCGCTTCTTCTTTTGAAATACCCTTGGAAACTTCAAGTTTACCCCTCACCTTGCCGTTCACCTGAACAACAAGCTGAACTGTGGATTCCTCTGTGTACGCACTTATGTACTCAGGCCATGCCCGGTTACAGCAACTTGGAGTATGCCCTGCAAGTTCCCATAACTCCTCCGCAAGATGCGGCACATACGGACAGATGAGGAGAATGAAAGGTTCCCACGCTTCACGGTACAGCACCGGAGATTTGGAAAGATCGTTCACATAAATCATCATCTGACTGATTGCCGTGTTGAAATTGAGACTTTCAGTATCCTCACTCACCTTTTTGATTGTTTTGTGCAGGCTTTTCATCAATTCCGCAGGAGCCTTGTCCTCAACGAGCTTTTTTTCTTCCTGCATACGCCAGATTCTGTCAATGAAGCGCCAAACGCCTGCAATACCTGTGGTACTCCACGGCTTTGAAACCTGAAGCGGTCCCATGAACATTTCGTACATCCTCATGGTATCCGCGCCGTATTCTTTTTCAACCTCGTCCGGATTTATGACATTTTTCAGGCTCTTTGACATCTTGGCAATGACACGTTCAAGTTTTTCACCGGTCTCTTTGTCAATGAAAGTATTTTCATCTTTTATCTCAACCTGATCAGTAGGTACAAGAACCTTGTTTGCACGTTGATAGGCATAAGCGGTAATCATCCCCTGATTGACGAGCTTCTGAAACGGCTCCGGAGTTGAAACAAGACCCAAATCATACAGAACCTTGTGCCAGAACCTTGCATAGAGAAGATGAAGAACAGCATGCTCCGTACCGCCTACATAGAGGTCAACAGGCATCCAGTATTTTTCTTTTTCCGCGTCTACGAATCTGTCCGGATTTTTGGGATCAATGTAGCGCAGATAGTACCAGCAACTTCCGCCCCACTGAGGCATTGTGTTGGTTTCCCTCTTTGCATCATGTCCGCACTTGGGACACTTGCAGTTCACCCATGAATCAATATTTGCAAGCGGGCTCTCTCCTGTACCGCTGGGTTGGTAACTGTCAACCTGCGGCAAAGTGAGGGGAAGCTCTTTTTCAGGAACGGTAACCGTTCCGCATACCGGACAGTGAACGAGAGGTATCGGTTCGCCCCAATATCTCTGTCGGCTGAAAATCCAATCTCTCAGTTTAAAATTCACGGTTCGGTGCCCTATTTTCTTTTCTTCAAGAAAACCGAGCATCTTTTCAATGGCCTCAGCCTTATTGAGCCCGTCAAGAAAACCGCTGTTCACATGGATTCCGTCCTCAGTCCACGGTTCTTCCTGAACATTCACCTTTCCCTTGAGAACCTCAATTATCGGCAGACCGAACTTCTTTGCAAACTCCCAGTCACGGGTATCGTGGGCCGGAACAGCCATTATGGCACCGGTACCGTATGAAATAAGCACATAATCTGCAACCCAGACGGGAATTTCCTTTCCGTTTACCGGATTCACCGCATAACGTCCTGAAAACACACCGGTCTTTTCTTTTGCAAGATCGGTTCTGTCAAGATCGTTTTTCTTGGCAGCAGCCTTTACATACTCGTCTACGGCAGCACGGCAATCATCAGTCACAATCCTGTTTAACAACGGGTGCTCCGGTGAAATCACCATATAGGTTGCACCGAACAGCGTATCGCACCGTGTTGTAAATACTTCCAGTTGAAGTGGCTCACCGCTTTCCGCCTTTGCTCCCTTCACCTCAAACAGAACAGAGGCACCCTCACTCTTTCCTATCCAGTTGCGCTGCATCGTCTTCACGCTCTCCGGCCAGTCAAGAAGGTCAAGGTCATCAAGAAGTCTCTGTGCATAATCCGTGATTTTCAGTACCCACTGACGGATGTTTTTCTTTTCAACCTGAGAGCCGCAACGTTCACAGTGCCCACCTTCCTTCACTTCTTCATTGGCAAGCCCTGTCTTACAGTGAGGACACCAGTTGATAGGTGCCTGACTCTCATAAGCAAGCCCTTTTTCGTACAATTTCTCAAAAATCCACTGAGTCCATTTGTAATAATCTGCATCGCAGGTTGAAATTTCCCTGTCCCAGTCATAACAGAAACCGAGACTCTTTATCTGCCTTCTGAAGTTGTTGATGTTTTTCTCCGTTGTGACTGCAGGGTGAGTTCCCGTCTGGATTGCGTAATTTTCCGCAGGCAGTCCGAACGAGTCAAAGCCCATCGGGTGAAGTACGTTAAAACCCTTCATCCTGAGATAACGGCAATATATGTCGGTTGCCGTGTAACCCTCAGGGTGTCCGACGTGAAGTCCTGCTCCGCTCGGGTAAGGGAACATATCAAGAACATAGGCTCTCTTTTCTTTTGGAAAAGACGGGTCTTCCGTTACTGAAAAGGTCTTGTGTTCTTCCCAGTATTTCTGCCATTTTGGCTCGGTCTTTTCAAATGGATATCTGCTCATACGGCAATGTTATAACTTAACGCCTTTGTTAATCAATTAAAAGAGAAAAAAGACGAACTCAGGATTGCATAGCAGGCGAACCGGCACTATATTCAGACGAAGATGATGTGCAACCGCCTGATATATTCAGCCTTGTTTGATCTTCCGCAATATCAAGAGCAGATTTCAAATAGAAAACTCCGGAAGTTGCCCTCCGGAGTTGAAAATCAATTACAAATTGTGAATTACGCCTACCATGGGAGCTTTCCGCCATAATGTGCAGGGTCTTTATCATACGGCAAGACACAACTTGCTTCCGATTCAGCACTCGTATAACCCACGCAAACCTCCGCTCCCGCCTTAAAAGCCTTACGTTTGAGCCTAAACCCTGAATTAAATTTCAGTCCTACTTTATTCACGTAAGCATCAGCCACCGAAATTGTATACATACTTGCAGGCGGTCTCAGATTTGACATTGACGTATTTGACGGAGCATGAGAATACTTGCTCCCTGCATAACGAGCAGGACTAAAAGAACAGCGGAAATCATCACGTACAGCATATCTCCAACGCAAAACGGGATCATTATCTCCTGTATTCCCCGCATAAAATACGGTAACCTCAGGAATATTTTCCGATGTTGTATGTGAAATGCCGAAACTTCCCTCAAGATGACCATTAAACTTAAAACCTTTGAGATCACCACCTTGCGCACTGTACTCTCCACCAATACCACCTTTCAGACCGAAGTTAATACTGTCCGTTTTTGTTACAACAGTCTGAGTAGTCACCGGAGTCATATTACCGAAAGCGTAACTATTGTTTCTGCTTACATTGTCAGTGAAATATACCCGTGTTTCAATCCATCCGCTGTCACCGTACCATTCCAAGCCTTTTGCAACAGTTGAACCGCTACTGCCCCCTCCATAATAAGCCCAATCACCTCTGTCGTTACAAATCATCTGCTCAATAGGTATCATCGGCTTGTTTTCATCAAAATATACAGGATTTGAAATGAAAACAGAATGAAAATCATAATCAGCCTGATCTTTTATAACGTACAGATGTTCACTTTTTGGTACGTTGTGTATGACCCACAGGGTGATGTCTCTTGAAGAACTGACTCTCCAACCGTAAACGTCGTTTGGATTTGAAGTCTCCCTCGTAAGATGAAATGTATACTTACTTTGAAATCCATTACGAATATAAGTCCATTCATATTTTGCCAACAACGGCTTATCCGTTTTACTTGAAGATGTGATAAACAGATTGTGTTCTGTTTTCTCCGTTGATGCTTTCCTGTTGTTATGATACATCTTGTAACGGATATGTGTTGCGGACAGTTCATTCTCCAACGCTTTTTTTACATCCCTGCTGCCTGACAGTGTTGCATGCTCACCCTTAACAAAAGAAGCGTAATCATCTATTTCATCCTGAAAATCAACAATCATTGACTTTTTGACTTCTTTATCCATGGGCTTTCCGTCAACCACATCCCACAAAGAAAAATCAGAGTATGAAAAGTATGTATCCCAAATATCTTCATCCTCATTTATTTTTTTCATTGCAAAATAAAGATAAAACTCTCTTGTATCCAGTTCACTTAAATCATACCCGTAGGGAATGTATGAATACGGTGCTCTCTCTCCCTCTCCGGAAGTAACATAGTTAATGAACTTTTCCAAATTAGCACTGGGGGAAACAATAATCAGCTTCCCCGCTTCCGCAGCAGCAGCCAGAGTCGAACCATCGGTTCCGTCTTTATCGTCTGCAAAGATAAAAACATCGTCCATCTTTCTTGTAGAGAACCGGTCAATGTAATCACCATCCTTTTTTTTGTTATCGTCCGGATCG
>JAKSPF010000123.1 GCA_024405065.1 Sphaerochaetaceae bacterium
TCCAGAATGCTTATCTTGAACTGGTTCAGGACCTTCGGTCTCAGGCATCAATCAAATATCTCAACAAATGAGATCAAGACATCTTGCAAGGTCTATAGCTCTTCAGACCTTGTACTCTTTGGATATAAATAAGAGGATTCTTGATGTGACTCTTCCTTTTGGAGAATCTTTTCAGGGTTTATCAAAGGAAGAAGAAGATGCTCTTGAAACCGATGTTGTTCTGTATGCTTTATATCTGATTAACGGAGTTCTTGAGCATCTTGAAGAAATTGATGAATTTATCAATCGTTTTTCAACAAGAAGAAGCATAGACAGGATCAGTTTTGTTGACAGGAATATCCTCAGAATAAGTGTGTTTTCGCTTCTTTATTGTAAGGATATTGATTCAAAGATTATCATTGATGAAGCAGTAAAACTCTCACAGGAATTCAGCACTGAGGTTAATTACCGTTTCATCAACGGGCTTTTGGATACTGCGGTGAGGCACATTCATGATAATTCTGAAAACGGAACAGCAAATTGAAGGAATAAGGCAAAGCTGTCACATGCTCTGTGATCTTCTTGATTCTTTGCATGGACGTATTAAGCCCGGGATGTCCACCAAGGATATAGATTCTTACTGCCATAGTTGGATTGTAAAGAGGCATGCCCGACCGGCGTGTCTTCATTACGAGGGTTTTCCTGCTGCAACCTGTGTGAGCATCAACGAAGAAGTGATTCACGGAATACCGAGTCGTGATAAAATAATTCATGATGGTGATATAGTCAGTGTTGATCTATGTATTAATTTCAAAGGATATATTTCAGACAGCGCAAGAACGTATGTTGTAGGAAATGCTGATGCGAGTGTCCTGAAACTTGTAAATGTTACCCGTGAATGTTTGTACAAAGGTATTGAGGCCGCATCGCAGCCACATGCGAGGATTCAGGATATCGGTTCAGCAGTACATAAACATGCAAAAGCAAACGGATTTGACGTAATGCGTGATTATTGCGGTCATGGAGTGGGGCTTGATTTGCATGAAGATCCGGAGATTCCGAACTATGTATGTCTTACAATGTCAAACCCGAGGATAAGAGAAGGTATGGTTTTTGCCATTGAACCTATGGTGCATATGGGAACTCACAAAATCAGAATTCTTGATGATGATTGGACCGTAGTTACTGCTGACGGAAAGCCTGCTGCTCATTTTGAGCATACTGTGGCAATTACCCATAACGGGTTGGAAATACTTTCTGAGAGGTGAATCGGTATGTCAAAAGATTTTATCAGTCATGATTCTATCAGAGACAGTGCTCTTAAATTGGCATATAGGATGTATAAGGAAGATCACTTTATTCCTGATGTGATTTATGTTTCTCTCCGTGGCGGAGTTTATATGGCAAATGTGATATCCGAGTTTTACAAGATGATTTGTGCAAAAGAAAATCGCAGACCGGTTCTTTACGCTGCTGTTGTGGCAAGAAGCCGTGCTGCAACCGTTCCGGGAGAAGAAACAAAAGTTTTCATAGACGGTTGGACATATTCTCCTGACTATCTTAGAAACGGTGACAAGGTTCTTTTGGTTGATGATATTTTTGACACGGGAAATACCGTCAACAAACTTGCAGAGGTCATAATAAATCACGGCATTCCGCGTGAAGACCTGAAGATTGCCGTATATGATTACAAAGTTCCTCTTTACAAATATGCGTATGCAAAGCCTTTACCTGTTCAGCCGGATTATTGGTGCAGAAAACATGTACTGAACAGTAAAAATGATGAGACATGGATACACTACCTTTGCCACGAATATGTCGGTTTGACGGAAGACGAAATCAATGAAGTTTACTCTGATGCCGATGTTGTCAGAATTCTGAAAGAAATAAGATCCTGATCTGCAGAGCCGATTGGAGTCACATATTCATTACTTTCCAGTAGAAATCTCCGTTTCCGTATTTTCTTAACTTTTCTGCTTTTGAGAAATCTTCCTCAGTTACTTCATCTCTGTTGCTGTAATCGGCTATTGTTCTTGCAAGGGCTACAATACTTATGAGTTCTCTTGCGTTCGCGGGATTATTTGCATTTGAACGTATTTTTCCGTACATTTCTGTTTCCTTTTTGAGAATGTCCAAAGTTGCAGGAACAAAATGAATTTCCCCGTTGAAGTTTATGTTCTCAATTTTTTTATACCTTATTCTCTGTCTGTCAGCAGAAATTTTTATTTTTTCGAGGTAGTACGAATCCGGTAAATTTTCCGTTTCCATCAGTTTTGACATATCGTATTCGGGAACAGGTAGTCTTATGTCAAAGCGTTCCACAAGCGGTCTTCCAAGCCTTTTCCAGTGATTGTTTATTTTTTGCGATGTACAGGTACATACGGTACTGTGACTTCCAAGACCGCCGCAACTGCAAGGATTAAGGTTTGCTATCATTAAAAAACGGGCAGGGTATGTAATTTCTTCTCCGCTTCTTGAACTTGCCGTGATTCCTTTGTCATAGGTTTCTTTTACTGATTCAAGCAGTGACGGACTGTATTTTGTGATTTCATCAAGGACAAGAACGCCGCTGTGGCACAGTGCTCCTATCCCCGGACTTTTTGAATTTGATCCGCCGGTGAACTGTATGGGTGAACAGTCATGTGAAACAATTCTTGACACAGGACATTCCGGATTTGTGATTTCCAGTCCGGCACATCCGTATATTCTTGTAATCTCCTCAGTTTCTTTTTCCGACAGGTAAGGCAGAAGTTTTCCGATTTTTCCGCTCAACATTGTTTTTCCTACTCCGGGAGGTCCGAAAATCAGCATACTGTGAAAGCCGCTTGCTGCCATACTCAGTATCTCTTTTTCTCTGTTCATTCCGATTACATCTTCAAAAATTGACTGTTTGCTTTCTTGAAATTTACCGATTATTACCGGTTCGTCAGAAGAATTGAGATATTCTCCGCAGTGAAGAAATGCACTTGTCAGGTTAACTGCTTCTGCAACTCCGGGTTTTCCCTGAATCGGAAACGGAACAATACACAGGTTACATCCCAGTTTTTCCGATGCTTGAATTGCCCCCAGTGCACTACTGTTTTGAATTACATTTCCGTCAAGTGCCAATTCACCCGCAACCATGATTTTTACGGTTTTTCGTTCCGATTTACTGTTATCTGCTTCCTTGCCGCAAGCAAAGAGGACTGATAATGCTATTCCAAGGTCAAGCAGACTTCCCGTTTTTGGTACCGAGGCGGGTGAGAGTGATACCAAAACTCTGCTCTGCGGAAATTTGAATCCGCTGTTCCTCAACGCAGTCTTCACTCTGTCTTTTGACTCGGTCACGGCTTTATCAGGCAGACCTATTATGTCAAATCCGGGGAAACCGTTTCTTACATCACATTCAATGCCTATGGTTTGACCGTCATAGCCTCTGTTACAGTAACCGTAAATTTTAAGATTCCTTCTCATTTTTATCATTCCTCCTGAGGAACTTTCAGGACTCTTCACACAAAGCTGTTTTTGCAAGTTCCTCTCCTGTCGTTCTTAATAAACTCAATGATTTTCAAAAAAAATTTTGTAAAACATTGAAATAATTTTTAAAAAATCAAAATAATTAGTTGTAATATAAAGAAATAAAAAGAAATAAAAAAATTCTAAAAATATTGTTGACTTAAAAATTGCCTTATGCTATCTTCGTAAAGCACGCCGAAAAGGCGTATGCAAGGTTTTTTACAAGAATAGAGAAGGAAAGAGGAAATAACGGAAGCTATGAGGGCTTCCTAGTCAATTCAAAAATTCACGAACGGGAAGAAAAAGAGACAGAGTTCGGAAAGAAAGAGTTAGACAGGGGAACGGAAATTGTAGAAAGTCCGATCTTCGGATCGGAGAATAATATGATGGAGAGTTCGATCCTGGCTCAGAACGAACGCTGGCGGCGCGTTTTAAGCATGCAAGTCGAGCGGGAATCGGGGGCAACCCCGAGGAGAGCGGCGGACGGGTGAGTAACACGTGGATAATCTGGCCTACAGTTTGGGATAGCCTGGTGAAAGCCAAGATAATACCGGATACGATGTTCGGGTCACAAGACCCGAATAGGAAAGGGGCTAAGGCCTCGCTGAAGGATGAGTCCGCGTCCCATTAGCTAGATGGTAGGGTAAAGGCCTACCATGGCGATGATGGGTAGCCGGCCTAAGAGGGTGAACGGCCACATTGGGACTGAGATACGGCCCAGACTCCTACGGGAGGCAGCAGCTAAGAATCTTCCGCAATGGTCGAAAGACTGACGGAGCGACGCCGCGTGAATGATGAAGGCCGTGAGGTTGTAAAGTTCTTTTCTGGA
>JAKSPF010000124.1 GCA_024405065.1 Sphaerochaetaceae bacterium
CTGCGTCAGTTCTTCGGTGCCGTATAGTAAATACTGTCACCTCATCCTTCCTTGATTTTTCCTCGTTATACTCGTGAAAAAACCTTTTGTTTGATGCTTGTAAATCTTCGTTAAGTTGAGAGAGTTTTGAAAGTTCCTCTACAGAATTGAATATATCTTCTTGATTGCATGACTGTTTGCAATATAGAATAGAACAACTTATATTTTAGAGAGGTAAATTATGTTGTACGGATTGATAGCGGCAATGGGAAGTGCAGTTACATCTGATGGTGGTCAGGCTGCAGGAGGGGCTACAGGCGGAGGGGCAGGAATGAGCTCTTCACTTATAATGATTGTGGTAATGTTGGCAATTTTCTATTTTCTTCTGATAAGACCTCAGAAGAAGAGAGAGAAAGAGTCAAAGGCAATGCTTGCTGCAATCAAAAAAGGAGATAAGGTTGTTACCATCGGAGGTATTCGCGGTACTGTTGCACAGGTTAAAGAGAATACCGTTGTAATTAAAGTTGACGATAATACAAAGATTGAATTCAACAAGGGTGCTGTTTCTTCAGTTCTTGAAAAGAAGTCTGAGCCAGAGGATTCCAAAAAAGAGGAAAAGAAGGAAGACAAAAAAGAAGATAAGAAGGAAATTAAGGAAGAAAAGACTGAAGCTGCTGCCGTTGAGGAAACTCCTGTTCAGGAAGTTGCGTCTGAATCCGGTGAAGTGGCTGAGAAGAAAGACTGACAGAACATATTGAAAGGTTGCTGTTAAACAGTTTGAGCCATCACTAGTGATGGCTTTCTTTTTAGAGGAACTTGCAAAACTATGCTTTGTGAAAGAATTTGAATGTATGTGGGGCAAGTTCCTCTTCAGTATTTGTTGTAAGGTGAAGAACGAATGCAGGTTGTGAAGAGCAGGTTTATAGGTTATTGTCATGGGGTTTCCGATACGATAAAAAAAGCGGAATCGGTTGTAAAAATGGGAAGAAAAAAAGGTGTTCCTTACTATTCCATAGGCAGACTGATTCACAATACAGATGTTGTGAATTATTTTGAATCACTCGGACTTAAGGTGATTGACAGTCCTGATGTGAAGCCCGGTATTGCACTTGTCAGAGCTCACGGAATACCTGATGCACTTAGAGAAAGTTTTATACAGTCCCATTTTGAGCTTGTTGATTCTACCTGTGCAAATATACAGAAAAGCCGGAAGATAATGAAGGCAGCTGTAAAAAACGGCAGAACAGTAATTGTATTAGGCGTAGAAAATCATGCTGAAACAGTTTGTCTTCAGGGAATCGGCGGAGTTGAGAGTTTTCTTGTTTCTTCAGAACAGCAACTGGAACAACTTTTTGCTTCCGTTCCGAGAGACAGGGCTGTTTGTGTAATAACGCAGACAACATTTCCGGAAAATCTGTATGACTGCCTGATGGAAAAACTGGTTGAACATTACAGTGATATCCAGTTCGGTAACAAACTGTGTCAGGCTTGTATCTCAAGAAAGAAAAACGCACTTGAACTTGCACAGAGTTGTGATGCAACAGTTGTTGTAGGTGGAAGGGACAGTGAAAATACAAAGGATCTTGCGTTTTGGATAAAACGCAGCGGCAAGCCGGTGATATTTGTGGAAAATGCAGGTGACATAAATGCAGAACTTGATAAATGTCTGTCAGCTTACAGTAAGGTCGGCGTATGCAGCGGAACATCAACTCCTGTCAATGTTATTGACGAAGTGGTGCATCATCTTGAAAGCCTTTAACATAAGGGCAAAACTCACTGCAAATCCGAGTTCATTCTTCACAAAGCTTTGTTTTGAAAGTTGCCCCCAATCAGAAAAAATAATATACTGCACTTACAGTAATTAGGAGATTGTCTATGTCAGATAAGATTTCTCAGGAAGAAAAACTCAAAATGGTCAGGCACTCAATGGCTCATGTAATGGCTGAAGCCGTGTTGCAGATGTTCCCCACTGCGCAGATTGCCATTGGTCCTGCTATTGAAAACGGTTTTTATTATGATTTTGAACTTCCGCGTCAGTTGTTGGCAGAAGATCTTGATACAATCACGGAAAATATGAAAAAAATCATTGCGCAGAACAAGGAGTTCAAACGCATTGAAGTTTCAAGAGAAGAAGCTGCACGAAAAGTTGCGGATCAGAAATATAAACTGGAGTTGCTTGACGCAATTCCTGAGGGTGAAGTTGTGACTCTGTATAATCAGGGCGCATTCACAGACCTCTGTCGCGGTCCGCACGTTGAATCAACAAAAGAATTGAATGCTGACAGTTTCAAACTTCTGAGCATTGCGGCTGCATATTGGCGCGGTGATGAGCACAATCAGATGCTCACCCGTATTTACGGGACGGCATTTACAAATCCTAAAGATCTGAGATTGTATCTTCAGTATCTTGAAGATGTGGAAAAGAGAGATCACAGAAGGTTGGGAAAAGATCTTGACCTGTTCAGTATGCATGAAGAAGCCGGTCCCGGACTTTGTTATTGGCATCCGCGCGGAGCAAGAGTCAGGCAGATAATTGAGAATTTCTGGCGTGAGGAACATTATAAAAACGGCTATGAAATGGTCTATACTCCCCATGTGGGAAAAAGCTGGCTTTGGGAAACATCGGGACATTTGGGGTTCTACAAGGAGAGTATGTATCCTCCTATGGAAATGGATAAGGCTGACTACTATGCCAAGCCGATGAATTGTCCTTTCCACATCATGATTTACCAGAACAGCAAGAAAAGTTACCGGGATCTTCCGTGCAGATGGGCAGAACTCGGTACGGTTTACAGATATGAAAAAGCCGGTGCTTTGCACGGACTTATGAGGGTTCGCGGTTTTACACAGGATGATGCACATCTTTTTGTGACACCTGACCAGATGGATGATGAAATCATTGAAGTTCTCAGATTCAGTCTGTATATGCTTCATTCATTCGGATTTGAAGACATCCATGCTTATATTTCAACAAAACCGGAAAAGTCTGTAGGCGAACCGGAAAAGTGGGAAGCCGCAACAAAGGCTCTTATGAAAGCAGTTGAGAAAGAGGGTCTCAACTATGATATTGATGAAGGTGGCGGAGCGTTCTACGGTCCTAAGATTGACCTGAAAATAAAGGATGCAATAGGGCGTGAATGGCAGCTTTCCACCGTGCAGTTTGACTTCAATCTTCCGGAACGTTTCAAACTCACCTTTGTTGATAAAGACGGAGTTGAGAAGAGACCGTATATGATTCATCGTGCGCTTCTCGGCTCAATAGAGAGATTTTTCGGTGTACTTCTTGAACATTATGCCGGAGCGTTTCCGCCGTGGCTTGCTCCGGAGCAGGTCAGGATTGTTCCCGTGAGTGAGAAGTTTGTTGATTATTCAAAGGAAATTGAGGGAAAACTCAAACGTGGAGGTCTGAGGGTTTCAACAGATTTTTCAGATGAAAGAATGGGCAACAAAATCAGACTTGCGGCAAATATGAAGGTTCCCTATACCTTGATTATAGGAGAAAAGGAAGAGACGGAAGGCAATCTTTCTGTCCGTTACAGGCGCGGAAAGCAATGTAACGGTATTGCGGTTGAAGATTTCATTGCAGAAGTCTCGGAAATGGTCAGAAATAAGACACAACTTGAACCGGAGAAAAAATGAATTTGCCGAACAAACTCACTGTTGCAAGATTGATTCTTGCACCGGTTATTTTTGTATGGTTCTACACAACAGACATCTTTTCGGGAATGTCCGATGTTGTTTACTCATCTGTTCTTGCCGTTCTTTATGCTGTTATGGAACTTACGGATTTGTTTGACGGAATAATTGCCAGAAGACACGGTCTTGTCACCGATTTGGGAAAGGTTCTTGACCCGTTTGCCGATGTTATTCAGCATATGACGTTTTTTACTCTGTTTCTGACAAAGGGGATAATGCCAGTCTGGGCATTTACGGTGATTTTCTGGCGGGAGTTTTTTCAGTGTTTCATGAGGATGCTTCTGATGGGAAAGGGTAAGCCGATGGCTGCAAACATATTCGGGAAGGCAAAGACCTGTCTGTATGCATTCAGCAGCGTTCTGGGTTTTTCCGTGCGTATTGCATCTGTGACGGGTTTTCAGAAAAGCTGGATGCAGACGGTTCTTACCGTGGTATTTGCTCTTGCTGCATGTGTGTCTGTGATTTCCTTTGCAGTTTACGTGAAAAATGTAGTAAAGGAAGGGACTTTGAGTTCAATGACACGGTGATGTTTCTTCGTTAGACGATGTAAGAAAGAGGAATTATGAATAAGGAAAAATACCTGTGGGACGATATGCAGGAGGGAAAGATGATTACGTTTACGGA
>JAKSPF010000125.1 GCA_024405065.1 Sphaerochaetaceae bacterium
AGCATTTCCTCAGCAATATGATATCTGTCCCAGCCCATCCACGGATGCTGTTCCCGGTCCATCTTGAATGGAGAAAAATTCGTAAGCACCTGATATATCGGTTTTTCATAATACCTATATCCCTGTCCCGGAATAATATGCAGCACGTTGCCATTCTTATCAGATACCGAAGACATGAATGTAACACCGGGAACGCTGTAGATAGGTTCTTTCTCCGCGATTGTACGTATCTCCTGAAGTGTTTTCTTTTCCGTAAGAAGATCAATATCAAGCATGATTACATTATTACCTGATCCGGTTGGATTGCTTCTTTCATCAAATGGCCAACAAGTCGGCATTCCGACAAAGTCGCCTCTGTTGTTAGCTCCAAAAAGCGGCATCCAGCCTTCAGTCTTATCGTTGATCTCAATATAAACACCGTTTTCAGCCTCGCGAACCAAGTACTCCATATCCAGAATATCAAGATTCCAGCCGACGACCGTCTTTTTTCTGTTTGATATAATACTCGTACACATAAATAAAATCAGAACCTTCAAAAGAGTCTGTATTCATCAAATGCAACAAATTTGTTTTTCATGCGAATTATGCCCTGAAATGAGGTTTTCTGTAAAGAAAAATTCTTTTTTTGTTATATTTCCGCCACAGAAAACCGGTTTGTAGCGTGTTGCATTATTCCGATATTCGCATTAGCATTATTCCGTAAGTTAATATTATTCCGCAACAAAAGAGGATGCTTATGTACATTTCAGTAAAAGAAGCAGCAGAAAAATGGGGTATTTCAGACCGTCGTGTAAGAATTCTTTGCAGCGAAGGTAAAATTCATGGTGCTATCATTGAAGGCAAAACATGGAAAATACCTTTTAATGCAATTAAACCTCAGGATGGTAGATATAAAGCAACAATCAGCTTGCTTGAACAGATTGAAAATAAGAAAAAACTGTTGGATTCCAAAAGACCCCTTACCAAAGGAGAACTGGAAAGAATTCAGGAAGAATTTTCAGTTGAATACACCTACAACACAAATGCTATAGAGGGCAATACCCTGACCTTGCAGGAAACGGCATTAGTCCTTAAGGGAATAACAATAGATAAAAAGCCTCTCAAAGATCATCTGGAAGCAATAGGTCATAAGGAAGCATTCAGTTTTGTTTGTAATCTTGTTTCTCAAAATGCAGAACTCTCTGAATGGAATATTAAGCAGATTCACAGTCTGGTTTTGTCTTTTGACCGGGAAAACAAAGGCACTTATAGGAGAATCCCTGTAAGAATTCTCGGAGCCAAACACGTTCCGGCAGAACCATACCTTATTCAAAGCAAAATGGAACAACTGATTACTGTCTATAATCAAAACACAGAAAACATAATTACAAAGCTTGCACGTTTTCATATTGAATTTGAAAGTATCCATCCGTTCATCGACGGCAATGGAAGAACCGGCAGGTTGCTTATTAATCTTGAATTAATGAAAGCAGGATATCCTCCGATTGATATAAAATTTACAGACAGACTTGCCTACTACAAAGCATTTGATGAATATCATACAAAACATAACCTCAAAGCTATGGAAAACCTGATTGCAGGCTATATATGTGAACGTCTGGATCGTTATTTGGAAATTCTTTCTCAGTAACCGAAACCGGCAAAAGAGTTTCAGTATGACCATCCGGATATCTTGCACTTATGTAGTTTCAAATAAAGAATCCAATTGGTTTTGATGAGCGTTTACAAGTGTTTCGGCATTATAAAAATGAACCCCTCCATTGGGCTGTCCAACTTTTGGGGTTCATATTAACTCTTTTCACGACCTGTTTATATAAAATCAGAACAATCAGTAATTTTCTGCGTGTACTTCAAAATATGACTGGGGATGTTTGCAGGTCGGGCAGATTTCAGGAGCCTTTGTACCGACGATAATGTGACCGCAATTGCGACACTCCCAAACTTTTACCTCACTCTTTGCAAAAACTTCCTGAGCCTCTATATTTTTAAGCAGAGCTCTGTATCTCTCTTCGTGATGCTTTTCAATAGCAGCTACAAGACGGAACCTCACTGCAAGCTCTTTAAAACCCTCTTCTTCGGCAGTCTTTGCAAAACCTTCATACATATCGGTCCACTCAAAATTTTCTCCATCCGCTGCAGCACCGAGATTCTGCGCGGTATCTCCGATACCCTCAAGTTCCTTGAACCAAAGTTTTGCGTGTTCTTTTTCGTTGTCTGCTGTTTTCTCAAAGATTGATGCAATTTGCTCAAATCCTTCCTTCCTTGCCTTTGATGCAAAGTAGGTATACTTGTTCCTTGCCTGACTTTCACCTGCAAATGCAGCCTGAAGATTTTTCTCTGTCTGCGTTCCCGAATACTTACTCATATTCTCTCCTTTCCTTGATTTATTTACAGCGGCATTGCGGGCATATTCCCTCAAGTACCGTACTGTAGCCTTTTATTTTAAAACCTGTGCAGTTTTCAATTTCCTTGTTCCACTCCTCCGGATACGAAACCGGAGCATCAACAACTTTGCCGCACTCTGTACAGAGCAGGTGGCAATGGCTGTCACATCTCAAGTCATATCTGTCCGAACCGGGAACTCTGATCCGTAAAACATCTCCGTTGTCAGAAAGCACTCTCAAGTTCCTGTAAACAGTACCGCGGCTGATGCGACTGTCTTTTCCCCTGACTGAAAGATAGATATCATCGGCACTTGGATGGTCACACCTTGAGCGCACTTCATCAAGTACTATCTGACGCTGCCTTGTCTGTCTTTGTCTGATGTCTTCAACCATATCTCTATCCTTATCAGGACTTATTATTAATAATAATGCTTAAACTCAGTTCAGTCAAGTTTACGACACACATGGGTCTGCTCAATTATTTCTTCAGATGCAGCCCCGAAAAAAACCATTCAAAAATTTTGAATTTATAATTGCAAAATTATGAAATTACTAATTTAATAATTATATACCACAACTGTGAAGTTTTTTTCACGGAAAGGAGTACACGATGATTAAAATTGCTTTTGCAAACATCAAGGGGGGAGTGGCAAAAACAACAGACACCGCAATGCTCGGTGCCGGCCTGAAAAAAAGAGGCTACAAGGTTCTTCTTGTAGATGCAGACCCGCAGGGAACCCTCACGGAAAGATCCGGGCTTATTCCTGAAAGCATCAAAGAAAATGCCAACGGACTGAAGTACCAACTTCTTGATGTGTTTGAAGGAACAGCCTCACTGAAAGATGCTATAGTTTCTACCGAAATGGGAGATATTGTCCCAAACTCTCTGGATATGTTTGTTGCAGATAAAAGATTTACAGGTCCATCCTCATATTATCTGCTCAAGAATGCTCTTGCAGAGGTTGAAAACGACTATGACTTTGCACTTATTGATGTGCTGCCCGGAGCAGGCATAATGCTTTTCAACTGCCTTGTTGCTGTAGACTTTGTAACAATTCCGATTTTTGCCAGTAAATCATCCGTAAGAGGAATAAAACTTCTCAAGGACTGTATGGATGAGGTGAAGAGCAGCAAACTCAATGAAAACCTCAGGGTTCTCGGATTCATTGTAAACAGGTTCAATAAACAGGCAAAGTTCAGCAATCAGATAGTTGATGATATCAATAAGATTGTTGCTCCCCTACTTGATGCAGAGCTTTTTGAGACAAAGATCAGAAACGGAATTGCGCTTGACGAATGTGAATACAAAGGTAGGAGTATATTTTTTCACAAACCGGAAAGTAAGGTTGCAGATGATTTTACCCGTCTTACAGAGGAATTCCTTGAACGACTGGATAAACTCACTGACAAAAGCCAATTGCAAAATTAATCTTTGTGAAGAATGAACTTGGATTTTCACGATAAAAACATAGAGGATTTATATGAATTTACTTAAAGAAATGATTAAAGCAGATCAGGAAAAAGAACAGTCAATTTCGGATATGTTCTCATCCGCTCCACCGAAAACAACTCACCTTGCAGACCCGATAATCACCGATACAAAACCCGCTGCGAAGCCGACAGTACAGGAAGTAAAGGTTCATGAAAAAGAAAAAACATCTTCCGGTAAGGTCGGCAGACCCGCCTACTGTTATTCAAACGGCAGAAAAATGGTGCAGGTTACAACAAAACTTTGTGAGGACAATCTTAAATGGCTCACTGAGTACGCATCAAAAGACGGGCTTCGCAGCGGTCTCATCAGCTATGCTCTGAACCGCATAATTGAAGAAAAGCGCGGAATTGCAGATATTTTGAAGAAACAACAGAAATCTTAAATAAAAATCAACGTAAAAATCTGTGAGTTAAGGCAGCCT
>JAKSPF010000126.1 GCA_024405065.1 Sphaerochaetaceae bacterium
CTTCTCCTGCGGTAGATGAAGAAGACACACCAAGTCCCATTGCAAGTATGAACGGAACTGCAAGAGGACCTGTTGTTGCACCTGAGGCATCAAAACAGATTGAAGAAAACTTCTGACCGATTTTTACGGTGATTATAAAGATGATACCGTAAAATACGATAAAAACCCATTTCAGTTTTATTTTCAGAAAAATCCGCAGAAAACCTATATCAATGAAAATTCCAAGCCCCATTGCAATGAAAAATCTCAGTGAATTTTCAGTTATTTCAGGATTGAGAGCATTGACCTGTGAAGCAAGAACACTCACATCAGGCTCTGCGTATGTCACGGAAAATCCTATGCAGAATCCAACCGTCAGCAACAGTATGATGTTCTTTTTTTCTGCTACTACGGATCCGAGTTTTTCACCTACGGGAGTCATTCCTATTTCTGTTCCTGCCAAAAAAACGGAAAGTCCTATAAGCAGAAAAAAGGAACCTGTCAGAAAAGGCACAAGGGCTTCACCGAGCGGAGCAACGGTAAAATTCAATACCATCACAACCGCAACGATGGGAAATACACTTATTGCCGTCTCTTTGATTTTAGATAAAATACCCATGAGTACAGTATATCAGAACACAGCAGGGTGTCAAAGCTTTCTGAGTTTTTCACTCATTGCAAGGACAGTTCTCCACTCCCAGTCGGTAAAATTTCTTCTGGTTATTCCCGTATATTCAGCAGAGTGAAGCATTCCGTCTGAAGAATATTTGAGCATTACTGCATGCCAGACGGTACCCGAATTTGCAACCATCACAGCCCCTATGTTTTCAAGTCTCTGCATATCTTTCATCGGGTCAGAATCGGCAGACAGCACGGCAAATGTAAAATCATGTCCGGGTACGGTAAACATTTTGTCACGTTTTTCCGCAGCGGACAGCCTGCGTGCATGTTCCAGCGCAGTGACCAGCTCTTCCTGACTGTGTTCGTCCAAAGAAAGAAGATACGGACGAACCGGACAGTACAGGGGCAAAAGTTCTGCAATTTTTCTGAGAATAGGATCAACCGTGAGGTCTTCAAACGCAGACTCTTCTGCAACCGTTATATTATCGTCTTCATCATCTGAAAAAAGAAGCTTATCAACATCCCGGTCTTCTTCACGACAATTTTCCTCGGACTCTTCTTCCGCTTCGTCATCAAAGAGCGAAAGAGGATATGCATCCGAATCGTCCTCTTCCTGAGGGGTCTCCGGTTCTATTTCATCGTCATCTTCAAGGAACAGACTGTCTTCATAGCGTTCCTGTTCTTCAAGCAGGTCATCACGAAGAAACTCACCGGCATCGGTTTCATCAAGATATATGTAGGCATCAGGACTTACAAGCGCATTGTATTTTGAACCGTCTTTCTCCATTTGCCCATCTCCTTTCTTTGAATCAGAAACCTGTAGCTGCATTCTGAGCATCATCTACAAGACGCTGTGCAATTTTCCTGTTGTCAAGCAGAGGACTTATTGCCCTTCCGTGATGCAGACGGCTTATAACCCTTGCAAAAAGTTCACTTACATCAGTCTGAATAAACCACTTTTTTGTAAGAAGATCATCACCGTGCCATACTGCGTTTGTTCCTATGATGTAATCAAAAACACCTTCGTCATGAGCCTTGTCAAACTCTTCAACGGCGTTTCCGTTGAAGAAAGGAAGACTCACAATGCAGATTATTTTCTTTGCTCCGAGTTCCCGCAGTTTTCTCATGGCAATAAGCATTGTTCCACCGCTTGCCAACATATCGTCAGCCATTATCACGGTCTTGCCTTCAACGGACCCCAAAAGATTTATACTCTTTATGTTGGTGTTTTTTGCTCCGGTTGTAACAACCGAATAATCACGCTCCTTGTACAGCATGGCAAGCGGTCTGTGGAGTATCTGCGCAAAAAATTTGTTTCTTCCCACTGCGCCGGTATCAGGTGACACTATGGTGATATCGGGGTCCGAAATGTCTGCAATCTTCTTCAACTCCACAAGAATCTGATAGGAAGCATGAAGATTTTCAAGGTGAACGGTTCTGAAAGTGTTTTCTATTTCCATGCAGTGAATATCCAAAGTAATTACTCTTTCCACCACACCGAGACTTTCACATATCTGCCCGAACATTGCAGCAGAAAGTGCTTCTCTTGAGCTTTTCTTGTGTTGTCTTGCGTAAGGGTACGTCGGAAGAACAAGCGTCATGCTGTTTGCTCCGGCAAGACGTGCTGCATGACAAAGGGTAAAGATGAACATAAGATGGTCATTCACGGAAAAACTGACCGGTTCCTCACACCCCGCAACCTTTATCGGAGAACTGTTTGTCACATCATAGATAAGATAAAGTTTCAAATCCCGAACAGGTTCAAGTATTTCCGCTTTGACCTCCCCGTTGAGAAACCTTGTATACTTTACGGGAATCTCTATATTCGGACAGATGTAATCTGTAGGACATTTTCCGAAAGGAATCTTCTTACTTCCCAGATCGTCTATGAAAGTTGCGCTTTTAAGCACTTCAGTTTCCGGCATACCGTATCTTTCTGCAAGATTCTTTGAAAGCTTTTTGTACCTTTCAATGTAAAGAGTTCTGAGATGCTTCACAACTTTTCCGGCAAGATACTCAGTACCCGGACCGGTGATTACACCGAGTCTGTGAGGTTTGATGATACTCATGATCCGACTCCACTCGTCCTGTTATTGGATTACTCTACTACTATCAGGACATCTTATCAAGATAACCGACAACCGTTTATGCTGTAATCACAGTACCGGTTTCGCCCTTCATTGCAGCAAGGGCTTTATCAAGAGACGTAATCAATGAAGATCTGCCGTTTCTGCTCTGTGCAAACATCACCGCAGCCTGAACCTTGGGGAGCATTGACCCCGGTGCAAACTGTCCTTCTTTTATGTATTTTTCAGCTTCCGCAGGTGTCATTGAAGACAGCCACTTCACATCAGGCTTGTTGTAATTCACCGCAACCTTTTCAACAGCAGTCAAAATTATAAGCATATCTGCATCTATCAGTTCTGCGAGCTTTTCGGAAGCAAAGTCCTTGTCAATAACAGCCGGAGTACCGTAAAGCTTTCCGTTTTTTCTTACAACCGGAATCCCGCCTCCGCCTACGGTTACAACAACGCAACCGCTTTCAATGAGTGCTTCCACAGCCTTTTTCTCAATTACATCAACAGGTTTGGGAGAAGGAACAACACGTCTGAAACCGCGTCCGGCATCTTCTACCATGGTATAACCCTTTTCTGCGGAAATTTTTTCTGCAGTTGCCTTGTCATAAAATGCACCCACCGGTTTTGTAGGGTTACTGAATGCCGCATCGTTTTCATCTACAAGAACCTGAGTCACAACAGTTACAACCTCTTTGTTCATTTTTCTGTGAACAAGCTCGTTTCCTATGGCATTCTGCAGATGATAGCCTATGTATCCCTGACTCATTGCACCGCATTCAGGAAACGGCATATCGCTCTTTATGGCACCTTCTTCTGCTGCAGTTGCCATTCCCAAGTTTATCATTCCGACCTGAGGTCCGTTGCCGTGTGCAATCACAACCTGATTTCCCTGTTCAATAAGGTCAACAATAGGTTTTGCCGTTTCCGTAACAAGTTCAAGTTGTTCTGCCGGAGTGTTTCCGAGTGCATTTCCGCCAAGTGCTATAACAATTTTTGCCATAGAAATCTCCCAAATATCGTTTTGTTATGGAGGAACTTTCAAAACCTTCCTCACAAAGTTCAATTTTGCAAGTTCCTTTGTGGAAATTGTAAACCCGCCGATACGATTTTGCAACAAAATGCAACAAAAAAAACCGACAAGGTTAACTCAAAAGGCAAAGAGCCAATTGCAAAATCCCATTCATGAATTCTGTACTTGCCTTTCCAGCTAAAAACACATTTTAGCTAACTTCGTAATGCACCGGTCAGGACTTTGATCTGCACAGGTAAAACAGTACACCGAGTGTAATCCAGACAGCAAGCATGATGTAGCTTTCTTTGCAGAAATGAACGCCGCTCAAACCGGGTATAGGAACTAACTGCAAAATCATAAAAGCAACGGAAAATACTGCCCCGATAATTGCTAAAATTTTAAGAGTCCCGTTGCTTTCTTTTTTACTTTTGATAACTACAAGTGTTGAAGCACATGTAAAAAAGTAGCCGATTGAGGCACCGATTGCAGACATATCAACAAACCAACCCAAAGCTTCGCTTCCGAGAACAGGACCGACCAATGAAATAAGGATACAGAAAAACATGGAATTCCGGGGAGTATTGTGCTTTTCATCCAATTCA
>JAKSPF010000127.1 GCA_024405065.1 Sphaerochaetaceae bacterium
TTGTAACTTGTCACTGTAATTCACAAACAATGCCTTAATGTTGGGCTTTATGTTTCTTCAACACTTCCGTAATTGATTTTGCGTGTAATACAAATTAGTGTTAAAATTCACGGCAGGAAGACTGTTATTCAGGAACATTTCTGACAGTCAATCATTCAGTGTGAAGTTCACTGAACATGAACCGGGAGATTTTATATGAGCAGTAAAACAAAAAAATCCGCATACGAAATGGATTTTGAAGAATACATCTGCCACGTTGATTCAAGTAAATCTGAAAAGGTTTCAAGTTGGCAGGCTGCCATCGGTTTACAGCAGGTAGACGGACTTACTCCTTCCTCATATTTGTATGAAACTGCCAAAAAAAATATTGAAGGTGAAATTACTTTTGAAGAAGTCGGCAAACTTATTGAATCATATTACATGAACCGTTCATATCGTAACGAAACAGAAGAACGTACAGAAGAAGCTGATAGGGTTTCGTATCGTATTGCACAGATTTTAAGTGAACCTTCTTTTAATTTCAGCCCCAGTTATTTAATGGCAATTCACAAAAGACTTTTTGACGGTATTTATAAGTTTGCAGGAACAATCCGTGATTACGATATTTCCAAAAAAGAATGGGTCTTAAACGGAGATTCTGTAATGTACGGAGCTTCTTTTGAATTAAAAGCGGCCTTGGATTATGACTTTGAAATGGAAAGAAAATTCAATTACAAAAATCTTTCAAAAGATGAAATTGTAAAACACATTACATTCTTTGTATCAAGATTGTGGCAAATCCATGCTTTTGGAGAAGGCAATACACGGACAACTGCTGTTTTTACTGTTAAATATCTTCGGTTTCTTGGCTTCAATGCCGACAATACCGTCTTTGAACAGAACAGCTGGTATTTCAGAAATGCACTCGTAAGAGCAAATTATAATAATCTTCAAAAGGGAGTTTCTGAAAATTCTGAATATCTGGAAAAATTCTTCAGAAATCTTATGCTTGATGAAAAGCACGAACTTAAGAACAGATGTACTCACATTGATTATGGAGGAACTTTCAAAACTCCTTCATAAATCTTGAATTTGCCTTTGCGGTCAAAAACGTGTTTTTTCTAACTTCATTTTTTTCCTCGCAAATCCAAACTCAATCTTCACAACAAAACATAGTTTTGCAAGTTCCTCTATGAAAAAAGTCTCTGAATTATATTTCCTCAATCAACCGGTGAATAAGTTGTTTTTTCAGCTCGCTACTGCCTGTCAACTCATTGGTAAATTCACAGTTGTTGTCAAAAATCAGTTGATATGTAGGGATTTCCAAGGTGCAAGTACAGTCCTGTCATGCACGTTTGGCTTACCTATGACAACGGGGACATCATTCTTCGTTTCCAAGACAACTGCCCCGGCTTCAACGTCATGAAACACTGCTCCGCACTTGCAGAAGCGAACCCGGAAAGTTCAGTAGGTCTAAGGATTGTCAGCAAGATTTCAAAGCGTATGAACTACGTCAACTCTCTGGGAACCAACAACCTTATGATAACAATCTGATAAGGAACAGTGTGTACAAATACGGTAAGATACGGACATTACAGAGGAACATCAAAAAGGAAACAGGAGAACTTCACCGATTGTTTTTTTGCCGGTTACTGCCATAAGCAGTCTGTCAAGACCTACTGCAACTCCGCTGCATTCGGGAAACGTTTTAAAATAATCTGCAAATGAGTAATCCACATCCGGAATCACCTTTCCGTTCTGTGACCGTTCATCTGCAAGACGGTGATATTCACGCCTGTAATAATCCGACACAATCTCGGGATTGCGTTCTTCAAGGTAACAGTTTGCCACCTCAATTCCGTTTATGTAAGCTTCCCAGCGGCGGCGGTACAGTCCTTCCGACTGCGCAAGGCACTCTATCTGGGCGGGATAATCGGTAATGACAACAACTCTGTCTTCAGGCAACGACGGTTCAACAAATGTGCAGAAAATACGGTTGAACGTATCGTCCCAACTCTCAGGTCCGCCAAGGTGCAAGTTCAAACCTTCCGCCGCCGCACGTATCAACGGCACGGTTTGGATATTATCAAGATCAAGTCCCGTTTTTTCAAGAAAAATATCACGCATGGTGAATATTTCAAAAGGTTCAGTGATTCCGACAGCAGAAAACAACTCACGCGTAAGTTCTATTGATTCTCTTTCATCAGAACCCACAGTGTAGTATTCAAGCATTGAAAATTCCGGATTGTGTATTTTTCCCAACTGCTCGCAATTTCTGAAACATTTTGAAATCTCAAAAACACTGCCGCTACCCTGTGCAATCAGCTTTTTGATATAAATTTCAGGTGACGGTATAAGATACATCTGACGGCTTGATGTAAACTCGTTTATGAAAGTTGTTTCAAAACAGTCTATTGTTCTTTCGGGAATCAAATCGGGAGAAAGAACAGGGGTTTCCACTTCAAGATAACCCCGTTCCGAAAAAAACTCCCTTATCTGTGAATACAGACAACTGCGTGCTCTTGCAATCTCAAAATCAATCATTGTACTTGGGGTCTGTGGCAGTATCAAAAATATCCGTCACCTTCTTACCCGGTTCGCCCTGAGCCAAAGAAAAACAGATTGCAGTAACCAGTCCGAAGAGGAAACCGGGTATTATTTCATAAATTCCTGTTCCTTTACAGAACAGAAGCCACAGAATATCCATGAGTGCTCCTGCAATAATTCCGGCAACAGCACCATGATAGGTAAATCGTCTCCAGAAGAGAGACAGAAGAATTACAGGACCGAAGGATGCACCGAAAAGACCCCATGCATTTTCAACCAATTCCATAATTGCCTGTGCGGCACTTCCCTTGTTTGAAGCAATGAAAAATGCCACGACTGAAACAACAACCACAACTCCGCGACCTATCCACATAAGTTGATTATCCGTTGCTTTAGGATTGATGCAGGGTTTGTAAATATCGGATGTAAATGACGATGAAGCAACAAGAAGCTGACTGTCTGCGGTTGACATTGATGCAGCGATTATTGCAGAAAGAAGAATGCCGGCAATAAATGCGGGGAAATACTTTTTTGCCATTACAATGAAAACAAGCTTCTGATTGCCGGTTGTGAGAAGTTCCTCAGCAAAGAACATCCTGCCGAAATATGCAATAACTATTGCGCCTACCAGTGAAATTGTTACCCATATAATGGCAACAGTTGCCGACTTCTTAATCATACTGGGCTTTTCTATTGCCATGAACCTCACCAGTATATGCGGCATTCCGAAATAACCGAGTCCCCACCCGAGACCGGTGACTATATCCTGCCAACTTGCAGAAAAGAAACTTGTAACAAAACGGTACTCGGTTCCCTGATAGGAGTAAACCTTTGTGAGAGCCTCGGGGTTCATCTGTTCCGAACACAAAACCACAATAGGAACAGCAATCATTGCAATCAACATCAGTGTTCCCTGAACAAAATCTGTCCAACACACTGCGGAGAATCCGCCCAAAAACGTGTAGACTATCAGAATAAGGGCAAAAATCAGCATTGCCACATTCTGATTTAAAGAAGGAATCAGTGTTGTAAACACCGTTGCTCCCGCAACAAAACCGGATGCCACGTAAATTGTGAAGCTTATAAGAAACACTATGGCACAAACTACGGAAAGGACATGGCTCTTTTCACAGAAACGGTTTGTAAGATATTGGGGCAAGGTTATTGAATCACCCGCTACCTTTGAGAACTTCCTGAGTCTCTTTGCACAGATTACCCAGTTCAGTACCGTACCGAGCACAAGACCTATTCCTATCCACGCTGCACCGAAACCGAATGCAACCATACTTCCGGGAAGACCCATCAGAAGCCAAGCACTCATATCAGATGCCTGAGCACTCATTGCAGTTACCCAAGGTCCCATCTTCCTTCCGCCGAGAAAGTAGTCTTTCTCTCCGGTGTTTTTATCTTTGAGAAAAAAATAAATCCCTATGCCGAGCATGGCGGCAAAATAAATTACAAAAGCTACTATCGTCATAATGTCTCTCCCTTGTTTTGATTTGTTTTTTCAATTTGTGTATTTGCCTGATTTACAGGCAGCAAGGGGCTGGGTGGCGGACGGACAGGACATTAAAAGAAACAAGATTGTTGATTTTCCTCATTTTTCCTCCGTTGTGGAGATTAAAGCATATCTTATATACCTTTGTCAAAGGCATGTCACAAAAAAACGCATGGCAAAACAGGCGAACCGGCACTGACGCAGTGACACAGTATTTAACCGGCAGATGCAGCAAATATAATTTGCAAATATATCCGCTGAA
>JAKSPF010000128.1 GCA_024405065.1 Sphaerochaetaceae bacterium
GACGTTCTCCAAGAGCTTCACACTCCTCCTAAACGAGGCGAGATCACCCATCCGGTTAATCATATTGTTCCTTCTTCGACGGAAATCAAAACAATTGCTCCTGCCACTATTGTTTCATCACTCATCGGAACTGTCATTGGTATTATTCCGGGAACAGGTGGAGCAATTGCCTGTTTCCTCTGCCACAATGTTTCAGCAAAGATTTCTCCTGACGGAGACCAGTTCGGGCATGGGGCTTTAAGTGGTGTTGCTGCTCCTGAAGCTGCAAATAATGCAACAACAGGCGGAGCACTTATTCCTATGATGTGTTTGGGTGTGCCGGGAGATGTTGTAACATCTGTTATGCTGGGAGCTTTGATTCTTATCGGAGTTACACCAGGACCTCTCATGTTCAAGCAGCAGTCAGATGTTGTAGGTTCAATTTTTGCTTCTATGCTTGTCATTCAGTTTCTGATGCTTGGTTTCGGATTACTTTGTGCAAAATTCGGTCCTTACATTCTGAAAGTACCATATAAAGTTCTTATGCCGATTATCGTTGTTCTCTGCGTTGTAGGTTCATTCTCTCTTAACAATGCTACATACGATGTTCTTGTAGCACTTAGCTTCGGTATCCTCGGATACTTTATGAAGAGGTACGGCTATCCGGGTGCTCCTCTTGTTTTAGGAGTTATCCTAGGACCAATAGCAGAAGATAACCTGAACAGAGCTATGATTACGTCTCACAACAGCATTTCAATCCTGTTCCAAAGACCTATTTCATGTGCATTCCTGATTTTGTCAGTATTCTCAATTGCATGGCCTTTCATAAGTGCAAAGATTTCAAGTATCAGACAATTAAAGAAAGCTTGACAAGGAAGCATTGGTATGATGTTGGAAACTGGCGGAAACGGTTCCTTTGAAGTTATTGAAAACCTTCTGAAGGATATCAGGATTCCCAAATTCGTCAAAGTTAAACAGAAGTTCATACATCCACAAGCTGTAGATGTTGCTTCTGAAATTAGGAATCAACTTAAGGACAGTCCTCTGTGGGCTGTCCTTAAACCTGGTGATACTGTGGCAATCACAGTCGGAAGCCGTGGAATTGTCAATATGGTAACGGCAGTCAGAACTGTCGGAGCTTTGATAAAAGAACATGGCGGCAAGCCCTTTATGATTCCTGCAATGGGAAGTCATGCCGGAGCTACAGCTCAAGGTCAGACAAATATGCTTCTGGGATTGGGTTATACCCAGGAAGCAACAGGTATGGAAATCCATGCAACAATGGATACGGTTGAGATATCAAGAACACCGGAAGAAAATCTCCCTGTTCTGATTGACCGCAATGCTTATGAAGCAGACCATGTTGTTATTATGAACAGAATCAAACCCCATGTTTGTTTCAGGGGACACTGGGAAAGCGGACTAATGAAGATGATTACCATCGGAATGGGAAAACAGAAAGGTGCAGAAACTGCTCATAATCTGGGATTCGGACATATGCCGGAGCATATCAGACAAATTGCTACAGAAGCCCTCAAGCATATGAATGTTCTTTTTGCAGTAGGACTCGTTGAGAATGCTTACCACGAAACCTGCATTGCAAAAGTTATGTCTGCAAAAGAACTTCCGGAGACAGAAAAAGAACTTCTGATTAAAGCAAAAGAATACGCAGCCAAGCTGTACTTTGAGAGCCTGAATGCTCTGATTATTGATGAAATCGGAAAAAATATCAGCGGAAGCGGTTTTGATACAAATGTAGTAGGTCGTTATCACAGTGCATTTGCAAGCGGCGGACCAAAAATCAACAGAGTGATTATTCTTGATATTGCAGAGAAATCCCATGGGAACGGAAATGGTCTTGGTATGGCTGATTTTACCACTTTGAGAGCAGCTCAGAAGTTTGATTTTGCGGAAACCTACCCTAATACACTAACCGCTCTTTTAACAGGTGGAGTTAAGATTCCAATGGTTCTGCCAAACGATAAACTCGGATTGCAGGCATGTATGAAAACCAGTAATCTTGAGAACTGGGAGGATACAAAGTTTGTAAGAATTCACAATACGCTTTGTCTGGATGAAATTGAAGTATCGGAAAATTTGGCAGAAGAACTGAAAAAGGATTCAAGATTTGAAATTATTGGAGAACCTTACGAACTGACTTTCGACACTAACGGAAATTTATTTTAACAGGAGAAATAATTATGACAAAATTAGAAGAACTTGCAATTAAACTGGCAAGAGTCAGAACCCTCATGGCAGAAAAAGAACTTGATGCTGTTTGGATTAAGAGACAGGATGACTTTGCATGGCTTTCATGCGGAGGTCAGAGCTACATCGGTTGGGGTGAACTTGGCAATTGCGGTCTGCTTGTCACAGATAAAGAGGTATATGCAATCACAAACAATATTGAATACCCGAGAATGAGAGATGAAGAACAACTTGAAAGTCTTGGCTTCAAACTTGTTTATGACTGTTATTTGAATAATGCATTTGAAGGAGATACTGTTCGTAAGCTTGTTCCTTCGGGAAAAATAGGAACAGATTATGATGTAGCATACGGCAAGAACATCGCCGGAGCCTTAAAAGAATTGAGACTTTCTCTCACAGAGTCTGAACAGGAAAGAATACGTCAGGTCGGAAAGATGGCAGCACTTGCCCTTGAAGAAGCCTGTGTTTCCATGAGACCGGGCGAAACAGAACGCCAGTGTGTAAAGCGCATCGCTGATAGACTTTATGATTGCGGGATGGAATTCACATCTCTCATGGCTGCAGCCGATGAAAGAATTCTCAAATACAGACATGCCATTCCAACAGATCTTGCGGTAAAAGAAAGACTTCAGGTTGGTGGAAACATGAGAAAATGGGGTCTTACGGTATGTATGACACGTTACATCAACTTTGTTCCGGTAACAGAAGAGCTCAGAAAACAGTACAGGCTCAACCAGCTGATTGATACAACACTCATGGTAAATACAGTCCCCGGCAAAAAGTATCTTGAACCATTTGAAAATGCACGCACAATGTACGAAGCCAATGGAGTCGGAGACGAATTTAAACTTCACCACATCGGTGGGCCTATCGGTTATGCAAACAGAGATTATAGAATTGACTATTCTGTAAATGGAATTATTCAGGAAAATCAGGCTTTCTGCTGGAATCCAAGTATCACAGGCACAAAAAGTGAGGATACAATCCTTGTTCACAAAGATGGTTTTGAATTCATCACAAGACCCTATGTATTCCCTACTGTTGATATTGAAGTTGGCGGAAAACTATTCAGGAGAGCAGATATTCTTGAAAAATGCTGATTTTATTACTCAGCGCAGAAAGGGCTGTAACAAAAGTCGGGTTTTCTGACTGAGGGTTGCAGCCCTCTCTTTTTTTCATACGACAGTCTCCTAAAATATAATCGGCTGGCTGCTTTTTCGTTTTTGTAAAGTCTGTTTGGTTTACAAAATAAAATTTTTTTCAAAATTGTAAAGCGATGGTGCAGAACCGGTTCGCCTGATTTGCCTGTCCTCATATAAGAATTTCATGTAAAAACAATGTGTCAGGCGTATTGTTGACCAAAGGTGCTGATTGGCGGAACTTTTAACAGCAGGTTTGAGTTTTGCAAGTTCCTTAATTGTTACAAATTTGTCCAAGTGAAAGCGGGTGTTCTTTTATGTTCCACACAATCTCTCAAATAAAGATTCATCAAGTTCTGGTATGTGATTCCTGTCTGCAAAGCCTGTTTCTTGAAATATTCAACAGTTTCTGCATCTACACGTATGGTTATTTGCTTTTTGAGTTTTGAGGTATAAGGGTTTTTTACCGAATTTGAAAAATCGTAACTCTCTTTCATAATTATCATCCTCTCATTTTTTCATATTGCTTTCTTTCTTCCGCATTTGCTTTTCGTGCCGAAATAATCCTGATTGTCTCATTTTCCCGTCTGTAACAGTGACATACTACGAGTGTCTTAACAAACTGCTTATGCCGAGAATAATGAATCTGTCCTCTTTTGCAGAATGCTCAATATCAGGGATTACTCTTGCATTCGGGTCAAAGAAAACAGTTTTTGCTTCTTCAAATGAAACATTGTGTTTTTGTTTATTGAGGATATTTTTGTTTTCGTCCCACTCAAAGGAAATAATTTCAGCCATTGTTACTCTTACGTAATTAAAAAATAATTATAAATCTATGAAATGTCAATACAACAAAGAAAGGCACGGTCAGATTTAACGTGATTCAATGCGTGTTGCGTATTGCGTGTTGTATCACGAAAAAATCTAACCGAAACAGCCTGTGAATCAAGATGAAAAA
>JAKSPF010000129.1 GCA_024405065.1 Sphaerochaetaceae bacterium
GAGAACTTGCTGAAGACAACAATTATCCGGGGACGAGGAACGTAGAGGAGAGACTTCTTGATCTTCTGATTCCCAATCTTCAGCATAATCCGAATGCCGGTTCGGATTTTGAAGCTGCCCGTGTGAACACAAGAGAACTTACACGTCAAAAACTGAGAAACGGTGATTTTGAAGATACTGAGGTTGAGGTTGCAGTGAATTTCAGACCTAAAAGTGTTGAAATCGGTTTTATGGGTGGAACCATGGACGATTTACAAAACGCAATAGGCAATTTGGGTTCAATTTTTCAGAATGCACAACATCCTGACAAAAAAAGGAAAATCACGGTAAAACACGCCCGCGAAATATTTACTGAAGAAGAATCGGAACGTAGTGTTGATCAGGAAAAAGCCGTTGAAATTGCCAAACAGCGAACTGAACAGATGGGCATAATCTTCATTGATGAAATTGATAAAATTGCCGGCGGATCGTCCGGTTCGTCCAATCCTGATGTTTCCAGAGAAGGTGTGCAAAGAGACATATTGCCGATTGTTGAAGGAACTAAAGTTACGACAAAGTGGGGTGTGATTGATACCTCTCATATACTTTTCATTGCTGCAGGAGCCTTTCATGTATCAAAACCGAGTGATCTTATTCCGGAATTGCAGGGACGTTTTCCTTTGAGGGTTGAACTTGATGATCTTACAGCCGATGATTTTTCCAGAATTCTCAAAGAACCGGAGAATGCAATTACTCTTCAGTATACCGAACTCCTGAGAACTGAAGGAGTTGAGTTGATTTTTACCGATGATGCGATTCGCAGAATCAGTGAAATTGCATATGAAGTTAATTCATCAACTGATAACATAGGAGCCAGAAGACTTTACACGATAATGGAGACACTTCTTGAAGAACTCAGTTTCAGTGCAGATGAGTTGAAAGGACAGACAATTACGATAACTCCCGATTACGTAGACAAACGTCTTTCCGATGTTGTTAAGAATCAGGATCTGTCAAGATACATACTCTGACCGGTATGTTGTTTCTCTATCAGAGACAGAGTGCTTTTCTGATGTTAAGGAAAATTTCGTCAATTGAGAGATTTCCGTTGATTCTTGTGAGTTTACATCCTGCAGGCAACTCTGAGAAACAACGCTCATAGTTTTCTCTGATCTGTCTCTGATAGCTGATTTTCTCAAAAATTTCTTTTGTTTTGCCCCTTGCGTCAATTCTTTTCATGCAGTCTTCAGGTGGTGTATCAATGTAGATTATGTGTTCGGGCAGAGGAAAATCAGAGTTTATTTTTTTTACTTTTTCGTAGTCAAATCCTATTGACTGATAGGCAAGAGAGGAGAACAGATAACGGTCTGATATTGTAATTTTGTTCTCGTCAAGTGCTGACAGTATTCCGCATTCTTTGTTATTGAGATGATTATCCCTGTCTGCTGCAAAAAGATACGCAATTGTAGATTGAGAGGCGTTTATTTTTCCGGAAAGTACATTCCTCAACAGTAATCCCGTTTCAAGTCCGGTCGGTTCCTGTGTTATGAGGCACTTTATTTTTCTTTCTCTGAAAAATTCTTCAAGTTTTCTCAACTGCGTAGTTGTTCCGGAACCGTCCAAACCTTCAAGTACCCAAAAATTTTTCAGTATTGTAGCCATATACATTCCTCTGTCTGAACCATGATAGACACATTCGGCGTTGTTTACAATCTGATTAATTGTTATTATTTATCAGATGAAAGTTGCCGGTGCGTTGAAGGCTGCCGTGATTTCGGTTGCAACAGTCGTTACAGTTCTGGTTTTTCTCTTTGCATTCGGTCTGAGACCGTTGGGAATTGAGTATCTTGAGGAAGTACTTTCTTCCTATTCTTCCGACGGCAGAATAAGTATTGAGACCGGCGGAATGAACAGGCACATTCTGACGTCAGTTTCAGTGAAAAAACTTAAAATCAGCTTTGACGGGAAAAGTGTTGTTTCTGCGGATGAAGTACGGCTTTCTTTGGGATTGCTTGATATTATAAAACTTGCAAAAGGTGAAACTTCGGCGGAGATAGATATAATTCTCAAGGGTTCACGTATTGATTTTAATGATGATGTGAAGAATTACTTTTTCCCTGAGGTGAAATTTCCGGAAGGCAGTGTACAGGATTTGATTGAAGATGCCAAAAATTATGTTCCTGAAAACAATTCAGAAACGTCATTTTCACAAAACGGGAAAAAAACATTTAAAGAGATTCTTACTGATAACAAATTCAGCATTCTTGTTGATGATGCATCGGTGACCTACAATGTGAAAGGTGATTCACTTTCAGCTTTGAACGTAGATATGTATGTCTCTTTTGACGAAATGCTCAGTTTGAAGGTGTTTAATGCCGATATTCCTCTTGTTTCCGGTTATCTCAATTTGTTCGGTTCAAGCGGTTCTGTAAGAGATATAAGATTTTCATCAGACGGGAGCGGAAGAGCTTATTATTCTGTTTCAGGGATAGAATTTCCCGGAAAAGTGAAGATCGGTCAGGTAATGGGTAATGCTGATATGGCAGATATGCTTGTGTCTCTGACTTTTGAAATGTCCTCACTTGAGCTCAAAGATACAGACCTGAAAAGAGGTCTTTCCGGTGCCGGAGTTTCTGCTGTGATTAACGGGGATTTAACACAGAAACGGTTTTGGGGGAGACTGAAAGCCGGATCCATGATTGCCGATGATCCCGGTTTTTTAGAACTTGATTATCTGCAGGCCTATGATTCTTCCATATACTTCTCATATGGCGGTGACGGGCGTATAACAACTGAAGCGGATGTAAGTGTTTCAGGATACAGTAAGCTGTCCTACATCGGTGATTTTTCTTTGACGTCAACATTCAGAATGACTTTGGAGAAAAATGACGAAGCATCCGGTTTTACTGTTTCCGCTTTTACCGGCAGAATGGACAACATAACTGCTGCAGTCCTTCCCGGACGTAACTCGGTCAGAGGTTCTTATGCCGATGACAGAATCAGACTTTATTTTAATCTTAACGGTGAAGTTTTCGGGGAGTTTGATTATTCACTTGATACTTCCGATTCGGAATTGAGGATGAATTTTTCAGATTTCAGTATATATTCACACCGAAAAGCTCTTTTGAAGTTTGCGGATAAAATAGAAAATTTTGCCGATAAGGAAACATTGCTGAGCGGCAATTTGTTTGCCAAGGGCCGTTTTAAAAAGGAGAATCCCAACGGAAGAATATCTCTTAACCTTGCTACCGGAAATGTAATCTTCAAAGATGAAAGGCAGGCTGCAGCTGCAACTCTGGAAATTGCAATTTCCGGGAAAACTGCAGAAGTGGATACTCTTGCTCTTACTGCGTTCGGCTATCGTCTTTCTTACAGCGGTACTGTGGATATTGAAAAAATATTTCCTAAGGGAAAACTTGTACTTTCAGAAGCTCAAACCGGTTTATCGGTTTTTGATATGTACTTTTCTGCAGATGAAAGTCTAAGGACTTATGAATTTGAAGGGGGACTGAAAGATCATGAAAAGTTAAAAGTAAGCGGGTTTGTCAATTTTTCCGATGCATACAACATAGTTGCAGAGACA
Organism: Sphaerochaetaceae bacterium; assembly: GCA_024405065.1. Taxonomy (GTDB): domain Bacteria; phylum Spirochaetota; class Spirochaetia; order Sphaerochaetales; family Sphaerochaetaceae; genus JAKSPF01. The sequence goes on from JAKSPF010000129.1 coordinate 3,563, forward strand.
ACACTTTCAACTCTTTACGGCATTTATCAGTTCCGGCTTTCGTTCAACAGGATTGACGGTACTTTTGGTCTCAAATCAGACCGAATTGTAATGGAAGTTTCCGGTTTATTTGAAGGAAAACCTGTTTTCCACGGCTGGCTTAACGATTTTACGATAAAACTGAATGAAAACATGAATCTTGTTTTTGATTCGGATATCTCCGGATTTTATGATTTTTCATCTAAGATTTATTCAATTAATTTCAAGGATTTTCTGATCCGTATTTCAGATATTCTCAGTCTTGAATTCAATATGCTGTTTGAAAAAAATCATATCAACATCAAAGGACTTTTGATAAACATAAGATCCGAATCCGTGAAATTCGGAGGAAATGCAGATTTCCGATTTGATTCTCTTGAAGATATTTTGAAAGGAAATACTTCATCGTTGTCTGCAGAGGTTGATTTCAAAGCTTCGGAGTCATCGGATTTCATTAAAGCAAACTTTACTGAAAACAATTACAGTTTTGAATTGGCAACTTCATACAGACTTCCTGTGAAAATTTCATTGCTGGGCAGAAGGGATAACGGTTTTTATGCAGAATGTTCAGCCGGAGATGTTTTATTTGATGCCCGTTTCAAAAGCAGAGTTCTGAGATTCTTCAACGGCAGAGGAAACGCCAGCACGGTTGATTTTTCTTCTTTTGACTCAGTGGGTTGATTATCCGGTCAATCCCAATATA
>JAKSPF010000013.1 GCA_024405065.1 Sphaerochaetaceae bacterium
TCTGAACAGGATTATCACCAATGCTTATGGCAGCCTTTATAACCCCTTGTCTTATCTGAAGAAACTCATAACGTCTTTATACTGGTCGTCAAGAACATCGTAGATGTACACAGTCTCGTCCTTGTTCTTCGGTAAATCTGTCTTGGAATATATGAGAAGAACAGATAGTTTGTCATGGGGGTCATCTATAAAAACAATACATCTGTTACCTGAACTTTTAGAAGATTCCTTAGTTTTTGCAACACGAAAATCATATTTAGCGAGCCAATAACCACCTTTATGTTTAAGCTGATCTATCTGGGCTGAATATTGCGTTGTGTTATTCCTCATCCTGAGTCTTCCCAAATCTGCCCTGATAGAACACTCCGTAGCCATCCACTGAACTCCGGGATATTTCTTCTTAAAATTCTTGAGAAAATGATTCTGTGCATAATCCTCAAACAAAACATTCAGCAGTTTGTCTGAAGATGGAATCGGATTAGAAAACATGATCCGGATTTTCCTGCAAAATCAGTTCATAAGGAATAACCTCATTAGTTCTGCATGACATCCATGGTTTTTGCTTATGAGTATAATCCACTATTGTCTGAACATTAGAATCCTTCCATCTTGCACATATTGTTTTTATCTCTTTTTTCTCATCTGAAGACAGAAGACTGAAATCAATATTGTTTAGCTGCTTTGGAATTGAAATCATCTGGGCTCCTAAAGATAAACATTCTATCTGTATTTGTCCTGTTTCAAATAAAACATCGGTAATCTCCAAAAAAGCATCTGCCAAAGGGCCGTATTCTTTACATCTATACAGAACCCCACTCATTGACTCCAAATTATTGTAGTAATGATAAAAATCTGCAAAATACAGAATTTTTGCCAACTTTGTTTTTGGTATTCCTGCTTTCTTAAACTGATTTACTGCAAAAAGATACATTTGTTTAAACTTATCTACATTCTGAACTCCATAAAAGAATTCTTCTACCGGCACTCCGAAATATGAAGCAAGAGTATCCAACTGTCTTGTCGTCAACGGAGCATCATTGCCTTCTATTCTGCTGTATGTCTGTCTTGTAATTCCCAACTTATCAGCAACATCTTCTTGAGAATGTCCTGTTTTTTTTCTTAACTCAATTAAATTATCAATAACGCTCATAACACGCCTCTGGATAATGTTAAAAATATTTACGACAACATGTTACATAGATATAACAGATGATTTGATATATGTCAAGCTCTGACATACTTGCAAAAACCTTATCGGCAGGGTAATTTATCACCATGAACGGAAATCCGATCAGAGAAATATACCTGATTCCCGTAAAACTGTACCGCCGTTTTCTGTCTCCCTATTTAGGCGGAGACTGCAATTACAGTCCGTCATGTTCTCTCTATTTCATGCAGGCGGTAAGACGATTCGGAGTCATACGTGGAACTGTTGCGGGAATTTCCAGAATACTCAGATGTTCAAGATTCTTCATAGGAGGGAACGACCCGGTACCGGACACATTCTCCTTGAAGGCAATCCGTGACAGTTGGGTGTTGTTCCGCAAAACAAAACATCGTTAACATAAAACAATGTCAGCGGTTTTCCTCGTCCTTGCTCTTCAGAACAGCAAGGAAAGCACTCTGCGGAATCTCAACATTACCTACAAGTTTCATACGTTTCTTACCCTCTTTCTGCTTTTCAAGAAGTTTGCGCTTTCTGGTAATGTCTCCGCCGTAGCACTTTGCCGTAACATCCTTACGGAAAGCGTTGATTGTTTCCCTTGCAATTATGTTGCCGCCTATTGCTGCCTGAATTGGTATCTTGAACTGGTGACGTGGAATCTCGTCCTGAAGTCTCTCACAGCATTGACGACCTCTGACCGTTGCATTTGCTCTGAATACAAGCTGGCTGAGAGCGTCCACCGGCTCGCCGTTCACAAGAATATCCATCCTCACAAGATCTGTCCTCTTGTAGTCCGTTATCTCATAATCAAACGATGCAAACCCGCGTGATATTGATTTCAGACGATCATAGAACTCAAAAAGAACCTCTGAAAGAGGCATCTCATAGATAAGTTCAACACGTTTTTCATCAATGTAATTCATACTCGTCTGAACACCGCGTTTTTCCATACAAAGAGAAATTACAGGTCCCAAATAGGTTGAAGGAGTTATCACGGATGCTCTTATGAAAGGCTCTTCTGCATAATCAACCCTTACCGGATCCGGATAGTCAAGAGGATTGTCAACCTCAACAATCTCTCCGTTTTTCATATGAACCAGATACCTTACACTGGGACTTGTGAAGACTATTGAAAGGTTAAACTCACGTTCAATACGTTCCTGTATCACCTCAAGGTGCAAGAGTCCGAGAAAACCGCAACGGAACCCCTGTCCGAGCGCAGCACTTGAATCCTTTTCATAGACAAGTGAAGCATCGTTGAGTTTCAGTCGCTCAATAGCATCCAGAAGTTCCTCATAGTCATTTGAATCCACAGGGTAAATTGAAGAAAATACTACCGGCTTCACATCTTTGAACCCGTCACAGGGTTTTTCCGCGGGATTTTCCGCAAGAGTTACCGTATCTCCAACCCGTATGTCAGATATTGTCTTCACTCCTGCAATGAAGTAACCCACATCACCGGCCTCAAGACTCTTTGTTCTTACAAGGTCAAGCTGGAAAATGCCCACTTCTTCAACTTTGTAAACGGCTCTGCTGTTCATGAACATCACTTCCTGCCCCTCGGAAATCTTACCTTCAAAAAGACGGAAATGAACAATCACTCCGCGGTACGGATCATAATGAGAATCAAAAATAAGTGCCTTCAGCGGTGAATCAACAGGATATTCAGGAGCCGGAACCCAGTTGACTATTGCCTCATAAAGTGCATCAAGCCCCTCACCCGTCTTTGCGGACACTTTAACCGTCATATCTGCATCAAGCCCGAGATCGTGGTCTATCTGTTCAAGGCATGACGGAATATCGGCACTTGCAAGGTCAATTTTGTTTATCACAGGTATTATTTCAAGTCCGTGCTCCATTGCCATATACATGTTGGCAACCGTCTGAGCTTCAACTCCCTGTGAAGCGTCTATAAGGAGAAGAGCACCCTCACATGAGGAGATTGCCCTTGAAACCTCATAAGAGAAATCCACGTGACCCGGAGTATCTACAAGATTAAGTTCATATTCTTCACCGTTTGCAGCCGTATACGGAACTGTAACTGCCTGACTCTTTATTGTGATACCTCTTTCACGTTCAATGTCCATATTATCAAGAATCTGCTCCTGCGCAGGTCCTCTTGAAGTAACAAGACGAGCCCTTTCAATAAACCTGTCGGCAAGAGTACTCTTTCCGTGATCAATATGGGCTATTATGCAGAAATTGCGTTTGTGAAGAGAATCTACCAGATCAGCTCAAATCCGACTTTTTGTGACCCGCAGCATCAAATCCGAGCAGTTCCCTCACCTCTGCATCATCAAGAGTCTCCCTTGCAATCAGCTCATCTGCAAGTTTTTCAAGCTGATCCTTGTGTGTTGAAAGTATCTCTTTTGCTTCTGCCATACAGGTATTGAGAATTCCGTGAATTTCACCGTCTATTTTCCGAGCTGTATCTTCCGAGAAATCCTTATGCTGTGCAATCTCACGCCCGAGGAAAAGCGGCTCACCCTCACTTCCGAGCGATACGAATCCGAGATTGCTCATACCGAACTCCGTGACCATTCTTCTTGCAATGTCAGTTGCCTGCTTTATATCGGCACTGGGTCCTGTTGAGGTCTGTCCGTTCAGAAGTTCCTCGGCAATATAACCTCCCATTGCCATTTTGATATGGCTCAGCAGAGAAGACTTCTTCATATAGGAAACGTCCTCTTCCGGAAGTCCCATTGTAACACCTCCTGCATTACCATGAGGAATGATTGTAACCTTGTACAGAGGGTCAATGTCTTCAAGGTAATAGAACAGCAATGCGTGTCCTGCCTCGTGCCATGCCGTAAGTTTTTTTGCATCATCAGTCATTACACGGCTTTTTCTTGCCACTCCCAGAACCATTTTGTCTCTTGCCTGTTCAAAATCAGACATCATTACGGTTTTTCTGTCCTCACGTGTTGCAAACAAGGCTGCCTCATTCACAAGGTTGGCAAGATCTGCACCGGATGCACCGGGAGTTGCCCTTGCAATACGCCTGAGATCAACCTCCTTATCAATCTTCACCTTTGCAGCATGAATTTTCAGAATATCCTCTCTTTCCTGAATATCCGGCAAACTTATTGCAACCTGTCTGTCAAATCTTCCCGGTCTGAGCAATGCCGGATCAAGCACATCCACCCTGTTTGTTGCAGCAATGACTATGACTCCGGTTGTGGTATCAAAACCGTCCATTTCAACAAGAATCTGGTTAAGAGTCTGTTCTCTTTCATCATGACCTCCACCGAGTCCGCTTCCTCTGCTTCTTCCCACTGCATCAATTTCATCAATAAAAAGTATACAAGGACTGTTTTTACGCCCCTGATCAAACAGGTCTCTTACCCTTGCGGCACCCATTCCTACGAACATTTCAACAAAATCAGAACCTGAAGTGTGGAAAAAAGACACTCCGGCTTCTCCGGCAACAGCCTTTGCAATAAGGGTTTTTCCGGTTCCCGGAGGACCTACCAGCAAAACACCTCTTGGTATCTTTGCACCGATTTCATTGAACTTTTTGGGGTTCTTCAAAAATTCAACAACTTCCTGAAGCTCATACTTTGCTTCTTTCTGACCCGCAACATCTGCAAATTTAATCTTCACATCTTTATCCGTGTATTGCTTTGCGTGACTTCTGCCATACTGCATAAGCTGTCCGCTTCCGGCATTACGCATAAGGACAAGAGTGAAACCTATGAAGATAATCCACGGCAGGAATTCAAGTATCAAACCCAAAATTGACATTTCCTGAGCGGAACCCCTTATTTCAACACTGTTCTTCTCAAGGTCGTTCAGAAGATCATCATCCCTGTAAGGAATACGTACCTTGTAAGTATTGTCATCAGAGGCAACAAACTCTATTACCGTGTTATCCTTAATGTTCACACTGTAAACACGTCCGTTCTCAACCAAGGTCTTGAACGTTGTGTATGTAACTTCCGTAACCGTTGATTTTGATGAAAAAATTGACATTGCAAAAAGAGCAAGGACAAACATCAAAACCGCAAGACCTATTCTTGATTTTGCAGATTTAAGAGGTGAATTCCCCGGTTTTCTTGTTGTGCCTCCGCCTTCCGGAGAAGCGTTGTCTTCTTTTCTTTTTTTATCGTCCTTTCCGGAATCACCTGCCGCAAAACGGTTGTCTGCAGGAGTCCAGTAAGAATCTGACTTGGCACGGCGCTCCTCCGCCTTCTGTTTATCCTGCGACATTTTTTTCTCTTCAGAATCATTTACCGGATCGGAACCGTTCTGAACTGTTTCCTTTTCTTTCTCAATCTCTGTTTTCTCTTCAATATTCTTTTTTTCTTCTTCGTCCATTAGTGCGGATTACCTTTTTCAAATAGTTTTATGTATAATATAATAATATGCATTCAAAGGGGCAATAGAAGTTCTCAATCTGCGACATATTCTGTTCCTGCCGCCATATACTGTTCCGAATACGGCAATTATTCCAAGATCATCACACAATACCGGCGTTTTATTTCTGAAAATTGACGGAACTCCCATATCCTGCAACAGTCTCAACACGGTTTTTGTCCCGTCTTTGAGCTCTATTCTGTCACCCATACGGACATATCTCACATACATTCTGCCCTTTACGGATGAAGGCTCAATTCTTATATCCCCGGCTTTTCCCGTGTATCCGACTGAAAGACACATACCCGAAGGAAGAAGATAAGAACCGCACAGGGAACAGTCAATGTTAAGTTCAAAACTTTCACATTCAGAGGAATGCAGAGGATTGTCAATGTAAAGATACGGTTTTTTAACACAGAACACACCCCCGTTTGAGGCAACAAGAGATGTTTTTCCGTCCGAACAGGCTTCACAGACACGCTCTGCAAGAGTCTGCGGCATCTGAGTACCTATCGTGTTGTCCCACATTGAGTACAGAACCGTAAGTTTGCGGAAAGCATCAAGACTGTTGAAGTAGTCCAGTTCAACTCTGTCTCTGACATCACACTTATCTCCGCAAAGAGAAACAGCCCTGCTTCTCAATGCAATCAGGCGCAGTTCAAAATCGGGCATCTGTTCTCTTAATCTCGGTATAAGTTCAAGCCTTATTGCGTTTCTTCTGAATTTCAGATTGTTGTTCGTTGAATCAAAACTGTATGCAATTCCGTTTCCATGTGCATATTCAAGTATCTGTGATTTGCCGAATTCAAGAAGTGGTCTTATTATGTTTCCGTTTTTCTCGGATATTCCTCTTAGACCTGTAACCGGCGAACCGGTAATGACCCTCATCAGTATTGTTTCAATCTGATCATCATAGTGATGTGCTGTTGCTACAAATCTGCAGTTGTTTTCTGCACAGAATTTTTCAAAGATCCTGTACCTGAGAAATCTTGCTGCACTTTCAGTACCGCCGTGAGTTTTTGAAAGACTGTCTATCTCACCCGTGGGAATTGTCCGAACGGAAAAATCAACACCGAGTTTTTCACAGTTACGCCTGCAAAGTAAAATTTCCGTCTCAAGTTCTTCACTGCTTCTCAGATTGTGATTCACATACAAAGCCTTCACTCTTGATGAGCCGAGTACCTTACAACAGAGGTAAAGAAGCACAGAGGAATCCACACCGCCTGAATAGCCGACAAGAACCCTGCATGACTGGTCAAAATCAGTCAGAATCTGCAAAGTTTCAGAGAATTCCCTTTCTGTTAAATTCCTGCTGGAGTTGTTCAACGGATACTCCTTCAACAAATTTCTTCACAGCCCGTGCCGCATCTTCAAGAGTCTTTTCATACAATTGTTTTTTTTCCGGGTCATTTTCAATACCCAGAACATAGTCAATGACACTCTCACCGTCAGCAGGTCTTCCTATTCCGACGTATATTCTGAGAAAATCCGGAGTTCCCAAGGCTTCACAGATACTTGCAAGTCCTTTCTGTCCGCAAGCCCCGCCACCCATTCTGATTCTCAGACCACCTACCGCAAGATCCATATTGTCACAAACAACCGCAAAATCACCGGGAGATGCAACTTTTGAAGTAAAGCGGTGAACAACATCTCCGCTCCTGTTCATGAAAGTAAGTGGCTGAACAAGCAAAGCATCATTCAGCTTTGCCTGTCTGAAAAGACAAAAACAGCGCTTTTTCATCTTCACATGAAAAAACGCTGCTGTTCTGTCCAGTACCTCAAACCCGGCGTTATGTCTTGTATGTGAGTATTTCTCACCCGGATTTCCGAGTCCTAAAACAATTTTCATACCATCTGAAAATCAGCATGAAGAATCGTGCCCTTCATGATGTCTTCCTGAAGCTCCTTGAAAATGCATTTGTAAGTTTCACCCTGAACCTCAATCTCACACTCTTCTCCCTCATGGAAACGTCTGAGTGCAAGATCAAAGTCATGTGCGTTCATCACAAGATGCACATTACCCTTTTTGCCGTACATTTCAGCGGGAAACATTCCGCGTCTGATGAGCCTTCTTGATCCGGCTGAACCGAAGTCTTCTGTCCTGAGTTCTGCTTTGAATTTCATATTACCTCCTACTCTCGTCACAGATGTGACTACCATTGCGTGTCGGATTACTAAGTTACAACAAATCTTGCTGCCAGTCAACACGACAACACTGACAGCTCTTTAGTAAGGATTGCTTACTTAGTATTTTCCTTTGCCGCTTTATTTACAACGATATTTGCGGTATTCATTGCATTGAAAAAAGATAACTCTGCATCTTTTCTCAGTCCGTCCTTACCGAAGATATACTGTTTTATCTTCATTACCGTGTTGTCTTTTATAACATTCTTGACTTCATCGCACACTTTGTAAGGACTGTTTACTAACAGTTCGTCCGTTATCTTTTCAGCAGTTTGTTCAAAAAAGCGCTCTACCTCAACAGGAATAACCATACCTAATTCCTCCCGTAAAAGACAGATTGTCAACTATCACACACAAAGACCGTCGCTTCGGATCGATTCCGGCCTTCTGGGAAGGCAGGAATCGCCCTTTCCGGGCCGCCTTCTCTCAAAACGCTCCACAGGAGCCGCTTGCCGGCTATCGCCGTCGCTTCGGATCGATTCCGGCCTTCTGGGAAGGCAGGAATCGCCCTTTCTGGGCCACCTTCTCTCAAAACGCTCCACAGGAGCCTTTTGCCGGCTTTCGCCGTCGCTTCGGATCGATTCCGGCCTTCTGGGAAGGCAGGAATCGAACCTGCGATGCCGGTATCAAAAACCAGTGCCTTGACCTCTTGGCGACTTCCCAAATCACGGATAAAAAATATAAATGAAGGGATATATTAAGTCAACTCAAATCCCCATGTTCCTGCGCCCGACAGATGAAAACTTTCAGGCAATGCCGGGTATATCAGTTCAAAGTCATTTCTGAAATTCCATTTTTCAACATCCGAATTATACATTGAGACAAGTTCGTCACCGTCCGGTAAAACAGGTATACGGCTGCGGCTGTCCAAAATGGCATAAGCTTCTCCGGTTCCTTTTTTCACATACCCCGATGGAATCAGGGAAAAACCTACATCCCTCCGGCTCTCTATCCTGTTCAGAATTTCTCCGCGACCTCTGACAAGTGAAGCTTCATATCCGGACACAAAAAAAGGCACATCACTTCCCGTCTTACATGCAACCTCAAAAAGAGTATCCCGCCCTACTGCATTGTTACACAACCTGTTCATTGCAAGAATCACCGAGGCCGCATCAGAGGAAGGACCTCCGAGACCGCTGCGGAGCGGAATCCCGTGATGGGACATATGAATCTTAGCTTTTGCCGCAATACCCGACAAATCAAGAAAATTTACCGCCGCACGATACAATGTATTACCGTCTGCGGCAACAAGACCTTCAAGACCGGAAACTTCAATATCTTTTTTGTCTGAAAATTCAAGACCGATTATGATTTCATCGTAAAAGTCATAAACTTTCTGAAAGATTGAAACAATTGGATGAAATCCGTCCTCTCTTTTTTTTCCCACATATAGTCCGATATTTATCTTAGGGTAAGCCCTGACAGTTAAATCCAAAGTCCGTTCTCCGTGAGTTTTTTCAAAGTTTTTTCAGCCCACCCGTTGTTTGCCTGAGGATTGCCTGGGCTCGGGTGAATTACTGATATCACCTTTCTCCGTGAATCTGTATTTTCAGTAAGCTGTTTCAGTTTTTGTTCAGCATATTTTCCAACACCCACAAGATAATCGGGGTTAAGAATGTCAACCGCATCTTTCAGGTAATCATCACAGATTCCTTCAAGTAGTTTACATTCCGATTTCGGTAATTTATCCGGAGTTATATTCTTTGCAGTCAATCCGGCATCAAGAAACCCGAGCGGACAATAGTTAAAAACAGCATACTCTGAAAAAAAGTCGTGTACATCGGGAAAATGTTCTCTTATCAGTCCCCAAAGTCTTTTTCCGCTTATTTCATGCCGCTTAATACTCATTCCATCAACCGGTCTTGCAGGATGCTCACGCTCAGGTCTGTCTATCACTGCTTCAAGGCAAAGATAGTTTTTCACCGCATCAATTTCACCGAAAGGAATTCCGGTCTGCATCATGCCGAACGGCCCGGGATTCATTCCCAGAAACATTGCTTTAACCTCTCCTGTGACATACCTTTCAAGGTACAACCTGTGCATTTCCCATGCATATTCAAGAGGATTGTATACATACCCGTCAAAAGAAAACTTCAGTCCCTTCACTTCATCTTTCAGACGGATTGTTCTTGCAATAATTTTTTCCGTACAACTCATCTGAATACAACATCCCCGTCTTCAAGTGAGGCAACAAGCCGTAATTTGTGAATTCTGTGAGTTTTTTCAAATTCACTCAAACTCATACTGTCAAGCATTGCAAGCTCGTCAACTCCGTAACTTAAATCCAAAATCGCATCTTCACCCGTGTCCGTGACGTAACATATAGCCTGATGAAGCTCCATGAAGCTTTTCATTGCGGGAATAAGTTTTGCATTTTTAGTTTTTTTCAAAAGAGAGGTTACAAAGTCATCCTGAAGAATCCAGATGTCCTCATCTTCACTTCTTCCTGTCTGACTCATCCACCTGTCAAAAAGCTCCAGAAGATTACAACATGTTATATTGAGGGCTTCAAGCAGACAGTGAACCCACATTCCCGCCTCGCCTTTTGTGTAGAACAAATCCAGAGAATCCCTTATCCTGCATGCCTCCGCAATATCCTGTTCACTCATTGTTACGCTGTGTTTCAAAGTATGATATCCGTCATTTTGTGCAACAAGACCGAGAGCCTTTGCGTTATTTGCAAGTTCAGTTCCGTCAAGCAGGCTCAGCACAAAACAGTCAATATTACTCGGCATCAATGATACAGCAAAATTCACGGTTTTTTTAAAACTTTCAAGAGTATCTCCCGGAAGTCCTATTATAATATCAAGCCCGAACGCTGCACCGTATCTGTTGAGAAGTGCTGTTTTTGAAACAAAAACCTGTTTGTCAAATGTTCTTCCTATATTCTCAAGAACTTTCTCATTACTGCTCTGAAGTCCTATCTGCAGAGAACAGTTAAGACGTGAAAACATTTTTGCAAGCTCATCATCAAGCAGTTCAGCCCTGACCTCAAAAGTGAAATGCATATAATCGGGACACTTTTCTATAAGAAGATTCATTATTTTTTTTGCTCTTTCCCTGTTAAGATTGAAAACAGGATCAAGAACAAAGATATTTTTTACATTTCTCCCGACAAGATAGCCGAGTTCGGCTTCAATTCTCTCAAAAGGATAGCTTCTCACCGTTTTTTTTCCGCGTCCTTCAAAACAAAACGCACATCCGAACGGGCAACCTCTTGAAAGTTCCCAAAGAATACCGTCAGTTATTTCAAGCTGTCTGTCAGCTTCACCGGAAAGAAAAACCGAACCGAGACTGTTAAGATCGGGAACTTCATCCTTTATTACCTTCTCAACAGACTTGCCTTCTGAAATCCGATGGAGTGACTTTACAACAGCAGTTTCCGCTTCACCCACCACAACAAACGTGTAAACCGGATTCGGAAATTCACCCGTAAGATACGAATCTGCATATTTTGCCATTTGCGGACCGCCGGCAAAAATCACAGTCTCAGGGCAAAGGCTTTTCAGTTTTTCAGCAAATTCATCACACCATTCACTGTTCCATATATATACGGATAGTCCTACTGCAAACGGTTTACGCAAAGCACATGACTTTGCCGCCTCTTTCGGATTTTCATCACGGTAATGCTCAAAAAGAACAGCGTGAGGCAGCTTTCCGTCTCCGTTTACGGCAGTTTTTATGCAAAGCGCTCCGAGCGGGAAGCTCATAACGGATTTTTCCTCTGCACAGGAATGTAACTCAACCATACCTTTCATTGTTTCTGATTATGCAGTATCGCTTTTTTTTTTGCAATTTAGATTGGAAAAACGGCAGGTACAAAAAAAACAATTTTGGTATTTATTTTATCGCGGTATCGTGTATAATATTTAACCAAATGATAAACGTTCATAAGGAGTTCATAATATGAAGAAAACTCTTATTATTGCCCTGATTGCCTTTTTTTCCGTAAGTCTGTTTGCAGCAGATATCAACTACGGAATTAAACTTGACGGCAAGTATGAGGACAGCTTTTACAAGGGAAAAACAAAGGACGATGTTGACATAGATAATTTTTACTATGCAGATGCCAAGCCCTATTTCAAGGCAGGCGGTTTCTTTGTTCAGCTCAACCTGAGATTCGGGAAAACCGGAAATCACACAGAATACACGTCATTTGTAGACATCAGAAATCTGTCGGAAAAGAGATATGCACCGACAGGGAGTGCAAAATATTCATTCGGTAGCAGGTGGGACAGATGGGAGTTGACGTCACCGTTTATAGAATACGGTGAAGACGATTTTACGTCTTTTTCAAAAGGTCTGTACACCTATGCAACAATCGTTGATTTCATTGATGAGTTGGGATATACATCAGCTCCTCTCACCGTGAAGATTGCAAAAGCTCAGCAGATTGATTTCAGACATGCCGGTTTAAGGGACAATCTTTCTCTGAAAAGTGAATATAAACCGAACTTCCTGTTTGCAGTGAACGGTATTGTAAGTGCAAGATTGTTTGTGGAGGACATAAGCGTCATTGATACGGTGCTTGAAAAATTTCAGAACAAGGTTCCTCACCAGGGTGTGAGAGTTGATGTGACACCGGAAAACCACCCCAATACAAATTTCGGACTTTCCGTAATCAACGAGTTGTATTTTCATAATGACAACCCGGCAGAAGGCTTGATGGACATCAAGAGCAACAAAATAGTATCTACTTTCTATCCTGAAATAGACATCCGCTTTCCGTTCTATGTCAACAGAATCGGTTTCAAGTTTGATATTGCGGCGATGTCCAGCATACATGTTGACGGTGTAGACAGTAAAACAACTGCATTCAAAAACTTTGCTGTTGAGGCAGGAGTCAGTACAGATGTGAATAATACAAACATAAGATTCGGCGTATTCCTCAACAAAGACAGAATTCTTATTGACAGATTTGATATGGTAGGATTTGAGTGGTTTGAAGCTTCAGACGGAGGTTATTTGGAAAGCGATGAAAGCAGAGCAAAAGAAAAGAACCTCGGTTTCAAGTTTGATGTGAATTACAAAGTAGAAAAGGCGAGTGTGAAATTCGGAGTTGCCATACCGCTTGACTATTCAAATGAATGGAAGATTTTCGGAAACAGAAACTACCGCATGGACTCCGAAGGAAGAATGACTGAAGACAGACAGACTCTTGATGTATTTGAACTCAGATTCAAGTACGGAACATGGCTTCAGCTTGAACTCAACCTTCAGGAGACAGGTATCATAGGAAGACTTAAGGATCAAAAGCCTGCAAAATCCGTATTCTTTGATTCCAAATTCACAAAGGTATACATAAAGGGTTCAATCAATACAAAGAATGTTGATGCTTATGTTAAACTTCAGCCTAAATTCAGTGTTGATGATGACAGACTTGACTTTAAGACAACAATAGGATTCACCTTCAAAGCAGACAGATTCTGTGATGAAGAAAACAAAACCCGAACTTTCTGATCAGTAAATAAAAAAGTCATCGGAAGACTGTAACGGATGCCGGAATGCAGGCAGAATGTTACAGTCTTTTTTTCGGTATACGATTGACAGAAAACTTCAAATATCTTATAGTCTTCACTGTTCGCTGAACACATTCCCTTGTAGCTCAGTCGGTAGAGCAGGTGGCTGTTAACCACCCTGTCGGCGGTTCGAGTCCGTCCGGGGGAGCAAAGAGGCTGTAACAAATGTCAGAGTTATGACAGTGTTACAGCCTTTTTTATTGGATTTACTTTTTGAGAAAATTTCTCATTCTTTCAAGTAGTGATTCCGGCTTGGGAGCCTTTTTCTTTTCAAGTTCAAGGTACTCTCTTATTGTTTTGCACGCTTCGGTGTAATCGTTTGAAAGTCTGCGTAACCGATCTCCGGTATGCTGCATGATTGTCACGATTTTTGCAGGATTCTCCTTAAAATAAGTGGAAATATCATCCATCGTTATTTTTCTTATTATGGTTCCATCCTCAACAGAAACAGCTGTTGCGCTTCTTGCACAGGTGTCAATCAACCCCATCTCTCCGAAAAATTCACCGACTTCAAGTACAGCCAGAAGTTTTTGAGTGCTCTCACCGTAGTCTGCATATATACCGACTTTTCCCCAAACTATATCATACATACAGTCTGAAAAGTCACCTTCCTTAAAAATCACCTCATTTTTTTTGATTTTCAGTTTTTCCATAACACCCGCCTTGATAACAGTTTTTTATTATTTTACATTAAACAACGGTACCTTACAATTTTTATTTAGAGAGCAATCAGCACTCTTCAAGGAATTTTGCCCGAGCCGTAAGTTGCTGTTGTCTGT
>JAKSPF010000130.1 GCA_024405065.1 Sphaerochaetaceae bacterium
CCGATATTTTCTGTTCACAAAGCGTATACGCATACAGAGCATCCACAAGATCACTTGTGTATGTTCCCTTGGAAAGATAAACCTCAATGTTGACCCTATCCGCAGTAAAATCATTCACCTGAGCAACTTTGAGCCTTCCTTTTTTGGCGGCGGCATCTATGCTCTGGATCATCTTTTCACTGTCAACACCGTAGGGAAGCTCTTCAATCACAATCTTTTTGGGATTTGACGTATCAAGTTTTGCCCTTATCGCCACGCTTCCCAGACCGTCTTTATAATCCGACACATCCATTATGCCGCCGCCGGGAAAATCCGGATACAGAGCAAATTTCTTACCCTGCAGAGCCGCTATCTGAGCATCAATCACTTCAAGTGCATTGTGAGGAAGAATCTTTGTGGACATTCCTACCGCAATACCTTCCGTCCCCTGTATCAGAACAACAGGAATCTTTGCAGGAAAAACCACAGGTTCCTTGCTTCTGCCGTCATAGGACTCTTCATACTGAGTGATTTCAGGATTATACAGAACCTTTTTTGCAAACGGAAGCAGACGGCATTCAATGTATCTTGCTGCAGCCGGTCCGTCACCGGTCATGAAGTTTCCGTAATTACCCTGCTTTTCAATGAAGAGATCGCAGTTGGCAAGATTCACCAAAGCACCGTATATGGACATATCACCATGCGGGTGATAGTGCATTGTATCTCCAACAACACCGGCAACCTTGTGAAATCTTCCGTCATCATGCTCAATAAGAGTGTGCAGAATTCTTCTCTGAACAGGTTTGAGTCCGTCTTCAATATCCGGAATAGCCCTGTCTTTGATGACGTAAGAGGCATATTCTATGTAATTCTGTCTGAACAGGTCTTTTGCGTAAGCCATCTGCCCCTCCTCACACAAGGTTCTTCATAATGAAATCACGCCGCTCAGGAGTGTTGTTTCCCATGTAGAAATCCATTGCCTTTCTTGCTTCCGCAAGACTGTCTATCGTCACGGGAACAAGACGCATATCCTCTCCTATGAACTGACCGAACTCTTTTGCGGTGATTTCTCCGAGTCCTTTGAATCTTGTGACTTCGGAACCCCTGATCTGCTTCATCATGTTGTCACGTTCCGCCTCACTGTAACAGTAGACAGTGACAGACTTGTTCCTCACCCTGAACAGCGGAGTATCAAGAATCCAAACTCTCCCTGCGTTTATCAACTCCTCAAAGTAACTCAAAAAATAAGTCAGCAGGAGAATTCTTATATGAAAGCCGTCAATATCGGCATCAGTAGCAAAAATCACCTTCCCGTACCGTAAGCCTTCAATTCCGTTTTCAATGCCGAGCGCAGCCATCACGTTGTAAAGTTCTGCGTTTTTGTACATTTCACTCATTGACATTCCGTTGACGTTAAGAGGTTTACCCCTCAAGCTGAACACCGCTTGAGTCATAACATCACGTGCCGTATTCAGCGTTCCTGAGGCAGAATCACCCTCTGTGAGAAATATCATGCTGCGCTCGCCCATATCCGAATGAGGACCGGTCTGTCCGAGATGAAATTTACAGTCCTTCAGTTTGGGAATATTGAGAGAAATTTTCTTTGCATTTTCCTTGGCAATCTTCTTCACCTCCGAGAGCTTTTTCCTTATGTTCTCGTTGGTGAGAATCTTCTGATTGAGTTTCTTTGCATCTTCGGGACTACGGTAAAGAAATTCAACTATGGCGGCCTTCACTTCATCAATTATGGGAGTCCTGACTTCCGTATTGCCCAGCTTGTTCTTTGTCTGACTTTCAAAAACCGGATTCTGAACCTTTATTGCAATGGCACCTACAATACCTTCCCTTACATCCTGAGGACTCCCGTTCTGCTTGTAAAACTAGTTTATTCCCTTCAGGATGCCCTCTTTGAATGCCGCCTGATGTGTACCGCCGTCAGAGGTGTACTGTCCGTTCACGTAAGAGAAGTAATTTTCACCGCTGTATTCCCTTGTATGCGTGAAGGCAAATTCAAGCATCTTGCTCTTGTGGTGAATCATTGAATAGATGCCGTTATCCTCCACTTCCTTTTCAAGAAGATCAAGCAATCCGTTTTTGCTTTTGAAGATATTACCGTTATAGTCAATGGTAAGCCCCATGTTGAGATAACAGTAATTCTCAAGCCTCTTTACTATGAACTCCTCGTTGAAACCGTATTCTCCGAATATTTCCCCATCGGGAATGAACTCGGTGAGAGTTCCGTCCGGCTCGTCCGTCTTACCTTCATTTTTTTCTTTCAGTTTTCCCTGTTTGAAATATGCCTCAAAAAAACGACCTTCTCTGAAACTCTTTACATGAAACCATGAGGAAAGTGCATTCACTGCCTTGGTACCCACACCGTTAAGTCCGACTGAAAACTGGAACACATCATCATTGTATTTTGCTCCGGTATTTATCTGAGACACGCACTCAATGACTTTTCCGAGAGGGATTCCTCTGCCTTGGTCTCTGACGGACACCTTTTTGTCTTCAAGTCTGATCTGTATGCGGTTGCCGCACCCCATTATGAATTCATCAATGCTGTTGTCAATGACTTCCTTCATAAGAACATATATCCCGTCATCTCCATGCGAACCGTTGCCGAGCCTTCCTATGTACATTCCGGGTCTGAGTCTTATATGCTCCAGCGGAGACATGTGTTTTACAGCATCTTCATTGTAATCTTTTTTGACTGGCATAGTGTTTACTATAACACAGAAAACAATACAGACACAACATAAAGTGTATCAATCCGCAACAATGCTACACATAGTGAATTTTCAATTTCCGTATAGAGAAACTTTCTGTTACTCGGTTATCGTAATGTCAAGGTGATGTTCCTTTGTTTTTCCGCTTTCAAGCCTGTTGTAATCGTCTTTCTGCTCAAGGTCTGTGACTTTGTCAGTAAAACCGGGAAGAGACGTCCACGGTTCAATGCAGACAAAAGGAACATTCATCTTCACTTTATGCCACAATGCGCAGTATCGGGTATCAGGATAATGAACCGTTATCTTTTTTGAGTCCTTGTCGCTTGCAATCACCGCCGTATTTCCGGTATCGCTCAAAATCACCGCATCATTATCAAAAAGGTTATGTCTGAGTTTCAGCCTGTTACCGTCCAAACCGGTGAAGGGAACCTGTTTTTCCGCATTGAGATATATGTCACTCATAAGGTTTCTCATCACTTTTCCGGAATAAGGAAATTCAATGTAATAATCCTCAAATTCAAGTCCTTCCGTGAGGGGCACGTTGAAACCCGGGTGACTTCCGATTCCGTAAATCATGGTCTCCTTACCGCAATTTTTCACAATATACGTAATATGCAGGGTATGGTCTTCCGAAACAAACAACACGGAAAACTCAAAATCAAACGGCCAAATTGCCCTGATATCATCGGAAACAACCATCCGCATCCTTACCGAATTTTTCGTAACATTCTCCGGAATGTACCGTGCATACGGTGCAAATCCGTGAATGGGCACAGGACCGTATTCACGTCCCCTGTATATGAATTTTTCATCCAGCAGTCTTCCTGCAAACGGAAACAGAACCGGTGCATGTTTTTTCCATATCTCCGGATTTCCGTTCCACAGATATTCTGTACTTTTTGATGCCAATCTTGTGAGCTGAGCCCCTGTCTCATCTATATCGGCAGTGATGACACTGCTCTTTATTGTAATCATATTTCCTCCAGCGTTTTTCCGTTCCAGCGATACGTTTTTGTATCTCGCGAGGGTTTTCCTTCCCAGTGACGATAATACCGGCAATGTATCAGGCATTCTTTCTTCTGAAGAACGCTGAACACAAAGGTTCTTGTCCCTCCGGCACCCACAATGCCTTTTTCAACCTGAGCAGGCTGATATGTATCCGATTCAAGCTTCAGTACTTCACCGTCAGTTTCTATTTCCCACCTGAATCCCGTTGTGGGATTCTCTTCCAACACTAAAGTCACCGTATCCGGAGCTCCATGCTTTGAAGTACATCCGAAAACACAACATACCAGAACCGAAAGCACAATCAAAAACGCCGTATTCCTCATTTTTACCTCAACCGAAGACAATTTCGCCCATAATTAATGTCTGCTCAACAACAAGTGTCAAGCAACATCTTCATTTTATAACTCAAAAACAAATCTGTAAATTCCGAATGACCCTATCTCTGAACAGGATTATCACCAATGCTTATGGCAGCCTTTATAACCCCTTGTCTTAT
>JAKSPF010000131.1 GCA_024405065.1 Sphaerochaetaceae bacterium
CAGCATGTGAAAAAAGTTGACTTGCTCATCTGTGAAGGGATGTTTACACGTGAGCTCTCACAGGATGCGTTTGAAAAAAAGCATATGACAAGTACTCAGGCGGCAACAATAGCGCATGATGCTAAAGTAGGGAAGCTCGGACTGACACATTACAGTCCACGTTATACGGATCGTGAACTTGTCAGACTTCAGGAGGAGGCTCAGGAAGTATTTGCTGATACTGTTCTTTGCAGGGACAGAATGTCATTTACTCTGACTAATTCCGATTAATGAAAAGATTTGTAATTTCCTTTCTGGTTGTTTTTATATGCTCATTTTCATTGTTTACCGGTATTGTCGGACCGAGCGGGTATCTTTACAACAGAAGTTTGAAAAACAGACTTTCTGAAATTGCATTTCAGGCTGATAAACTTGATGTTTACATCGTCAATCTGACCAAACAGAATGAACAACTTGCTACGGAAGAGGGAATAAGAGATGCCGCAATAGGACTCGGTTATTATGTTGACGGAGACAAGGTGTTTCTTTTTAACGATGCATCAAAACAAGAGTCCGGCAATATTACGGAACATCGTAAAGTCACAGAACTTTATGAGCCTGTTCCCTCAGGTACTTCAGCACTGATATGTGCAATTTTTTCTTTGATATCTGCGTTGATATATACGTTAGTCAGAAGAGAAAAAAAGGATAAAGATGGAGATAGTACACAGGAAAGATCCGGATTCAATACGGAAAATTTTGACTTTACTCCGTGACGGAAGACCGTGTGTTCTTCCTTGTGACACAATTTACGGTCTGTGTGCAATATACGGAAAAGGCTATGAATCATTGAAAGAGCTGAAGGGCAGGGATGCTTCAAAACCGTTTATTGTACTTGCAACAAAAGCACAGGCACAGCATTTATGCAAAGATATTCCGGATGAAATTTTTGACAGATGGCCATGTGCCCTTACTGCAGTACTCAATGCTGCATGTGGCGGTACAATAGGTATAAGGGTTCCGGATGACGGTTTTCTTACAGAAATACTTGAAGCTTTACAATCTCCGGTTTATTCAACAAGTGTGAATATATCCGGCAGTCCCTCTTTAGTTTCATTTTCAGAAATTACGGAAAAATTCGGCACCAGGGTTGAATTGTTTGTGAAGGACAAGGAAGTACAGGGCACACTTGCCTCAACACTTATTGATGCAACTTCAAGACCTTTCAGACTTTTACGTCAGGGGGTGTATGATATCTCTGATATTATCGGACGGTCTTCAACCTCTTTTCAGAAAACCGATGTCAGATTATGAAGGTAAACTCTCCGGAGAAAAATATATAAATAAAAATTGAAACCGACATGAACATTATTGCAAATGCAACCCTCAGTATGTTTCTAAGCTCCTTTCCGACACTGAAGCCTGAAAACATACATATAAAAAAATTCACTACCGAAACAAGTGTAATGGTCATACCCATTGCCTGCAGAAGTCTGTCATAAAATGTAATGAATAAAGTATCAAATTTGAAATAGAACGTGGAAAAATTAAGTATGGTCAAAAGAAAAAAACAGAACAGGGAAATGTCTATCACGTTTCCTATTACATCTGATAAGTGAATTTCTTTTCTCTTTCTCATAAGTTTCATTTTACAATAATCAGGAGACAATTGCAAAATTTCATTCATAAATTCCGAACTTACTTTTCCGGCTAAAAACAAATTTTTGACCGCAAAGGCAAATTCAAGATTTATGAAGGAGTTTTGAAAGTTACTCTGTCATAAAACATTTTGTATCATAAGCTGATAGACACTTTTTTTTACAGACTTTATATTTCATATGTGATTGAAAAAGAAGATGAAAGAAATACTGATTTACTTTTAAGCATAGAAAATCTTTGCGCAGGTTATGATGGCAAACCTGTATTTTGCGGGTTTTCACTTGATGTGAAACGCTCTGAAAAAATATTGGTAACCGGTGCCAACGGTTGCGGTAAAACTACTTTGCTGAAGACAATATTGGGAATCATAAAACCTGTTCACGGAACAATAAAAAGCTGTTGTACGGTTGCATACTGCAAACAAAACACTTCGGATGTGACTTTTCCGATTACCGTGAAAGAGGTTGTTGCAATGGCAGATGACAGCACTGACAACATCCGTAATGCTTTGAAAAAAACAAACACTCTTCACCTTCAGAACAGATTGTTCAATACACTTTCAGGAGGTGAAAGACAGAGGGTCTCTCTTGCAAGATGTTTCTGTCAGCAAGCCGAACTTGTTTTACTTGATGAGCCTACATCGTTTCTTGACACTGAAACAGAAAAAAACCTTGTTGAAATATTACATGAGTTTGAAAATGATGATGTATCAATAATTGCAGTGACACACAACAGTAATGTGATGAATTCACTTAACTGGAGGATTGTACGGCTGTGAGTAAAATCATTTTTCTTCTTTCTTTGAAGCCGATAATATACGGTCTTATCGGGATGATTCTTTCAGGCGTTTCATTTCCGCTTGCCGGTGTCATAATAATGCAAAACGGACTCGTACCTTTGAGGTATATGCTTATGCACGGAGTTATGCTTGGAGGCATCTTTTCCATTGCATTCAGACTGCCCGTTCTTCCGGTATCAATAGCGGTAAATATATTGCTTGTAATTGTGATGATGTTTTTCAACAATAACTACAGACAACGTAATTTGCTTGTATCCAGCAGTACGATGATGGTCATTACAATGGGTCTTGCTTCATTGATGTCACATATTTTCAACATTCCCGCACAGGATACTCTTGATATACTTTGGGGAAGTCCGTTTGCACTCACAACCTCGGACATTCTCATATTGTCATTACTGACAGTTTTCATCATCACCTATGTGACTTGCTGTTTCAGAAAAATATCAATGCTTTTTTTTGACAAAGATATAGCACTGTCAATGAATGTCAACGTAAAATTCCACAGTTTCCTTATGGTTTTTATCTCTACACTTGTTGTTTCCGCTGCAATGAAAATAATCGGAGCACTGCTGATTGATGCACTTGTCATTCTTCCGGTAAATATCGGAATCAGAAAAGCCAAAAGTCTGAAGGCTCTTTTTATAAGAAGCAGTCTTACCGGTACGATTATTTCAGTAACAGCATATTTTATTTCTCTTGCAGTCAATCTTCCTGTAAGCGGTGTAATGGCTCTCCTTGCATCATTGTACTTTGGAATTTCATGCCTTTTGGAAAAAATCGGGAGAAAAAAATGAAAAAGAGAATGTATTTAACAGCTGTTTTGCTGATTTTTTTATGGGCGATACCGGCAAGTCCCTCAAAAGAAGTGAAAACAACAGAAAAGCATTATACCGCCTCTACCGTATGGGTCAGTTCCATTGCCGAGCTCGCAGGAATTGAAAATATTTATACCATTGCACCTGCAAATCTGAAACATCCTCCGGAATATGAAATCACTCCGAATGATATGGTACAGCTGATGAAATCCGATCTGATTTTTCATGCGGGCTATGAAAAAATGGTTAAAGTAATGACAGCATCTGCGGAAATACCGGAAGAAAAACTTGTTAAGGTGAAAACTACAAATACTTTGGAAAATCTCACTGCAATGATAATAAAACTTTCCGGAATTGCAGATACCCGTGAAGCAGCGGAAAAAAATCAGAAAAAACTTGATAAATTATTTACAGAAGCAAGAAAAACGGTGATTGAAAAAAAGTTAAATGAAATACCGGCATTTGTTAACATCAATCAGGCTGAATTTGCAAAGGATATAGGTTTGAATGTTATTGGCACCTTCGGTCCCGGCTCGCTCAGTTCTGACCAGATTGCTCAGGTTGCAAGAGAGAAATATCCTCTTGTCATAGATAATCTTCACAGTCCTGTTACCTCGCCTGGCCCTGTAGTAATTCCGGAATCGGTCATTCTTGTATTGATAAATTTTCCGGAAGAAATGAAAAACGATGCACTTATTGATGTCCTATCCGACAATCTTTGCACATTATTTGAAAACTTCTGAGCCGATTTCAAAATTCCATTCATGATTTCTGAACTTGCCTTTCCGGTTAAAAACAGGTTTATCTAAGGGCGAACCGGCACTGTTTTGGAAAAAAAGTTTCAATTTTTTTTCAGAAATACCCGATTTTCCAAAATAAAATCGCAAATTTCCGTATCTA
>JAKSPF010000132.1 GCA_024405065.1 Sphaerochaetaceae bacterium
GGTGTTGCAGAGGCAATGCTTCTTTTGAAATATCCGATAGCAAAGTCATTTGAAGTATATGCAGGTCCGGGTGCGGAGTTTCAGTGTTTTGATTTTGAGAGTTTGTCAAACTTCAGTCAGGCGTGGGGAGTGGTGGCTCAACTGGGATGTCGCGGCAGGACAAGTGACCATTTCGGTGTAGGTGTGGATGCAACCGTGCATTATCTTATAACAAAAGGTTTGGACTTCGGCCCTCTTCTGATTGATTTGAGAGCATACATAAGTGCTGAAATTTAGGCGGTCGTTTTGACAAAATGATTGAAATAAACAAAAACATTGCCGGTATTCTGCCTTCCGGTACAATGGTATTTTCCGCAAAGGCAAAGGCTCTTAAAGAGAGTGGCAAGCGTATTTTGGATTTTACTGCGGGCGAGCCGGATTTTGATACTCCGTTGTCTGTATGTGAAGAAGCAGTGCGCAGCATTCGTGACGGTTTTACGCGTTACACATCAGGTTCGGGAATTGTGCAACTTCGCACCTCAATCTGTGAAAAACTCAGACGTGATAACGGAATTGAGGTTTCTGAGGACGGGGTGATTGTCACACCCGGAGGAAAAGATGCCCTGTGGCTCTCTTTATATACTGTTTTGAATGTCGGTGATGAGGTGATAATTCCCGATCCTTCGTGGGTTTCATACGATGCAATGGTGCGTTCCTGTGGGGCGATTCCTGTTCACGTTATGTTTTCTGCACCGGATTTCACATTTGATGTTGCTGTACTTGAACGTGCAGTGACATCAAAGACAAAGGCACTTGTGATAAATTTCCCCAACAATCCTACCGGTGCGGTAATGGGCAGGACACAGGTGGAAGAACTTGTGTTGTTTATGAAAAGACACAGAAACATTGTGCTTGTTTCAGATGAAATATACGAAAAACTTGTTTATGACGGTGCAGTGAACTACAGTCCTGCTGCATTTTCTGAAATTGCGGACAGGGTGATTACGGTAAACGGTTTTTCAAAAAGTTGCGCAATGACGGGATGGAGACTTGGTTATCTTGCTTGTAATACGGATATTGCAAAGTATATTTACCGCATTTTTCAGCACACGATTACATGCACGAATTCTTTTGTTCAGAGAGCAGGTGTTGAAGCTCTTGCGTGTATTTCCGAGACTGAAAAAATGCGTCTTTCATATCAGAGAAGGCGTGATATGTTCATAACCGGATTGAATTCAGTGCACGGAGTGAGTGCAAATTTGCCTCACGGTGCATTCTATGCATGGGTCAAATTCAACATTCCGACTATTACTTCAAGTGCAGACCTATGTAATTTCCTTCTTGAACAAGCCGGAATTGCGGGTGTGCCCGGTTCTGCGTTCTGTAAAACGGATGAACCTTACGTAAGGTTCTGCTTTGCAGCCCCTAAACGGGAACTCTCAGAGGCGGTATCAAAGCTCAGATTTCTTTTGGGAAGTTGTTCTTCCTTGTGATTTTTCTTACTGTCTTGACGGAGAAGACCTGTTTGGCAGGTTTTGTCCGGTGACGGATAATGAAGCAGCTGTGAATCTTGGAGTTGCGTTCAAAGTCTTCACCTATTGTACTTTGTGTAATATCCTCAATTATAAAATCGCCACCGAGATCTTCATTCATCCTGAATCTTGTGTAATTTGTTGAAAAAATCATGCTTCCGCTGAAAGCAAGATGTTTCATACAGGAACGTATCAGGTATTCGTGATCTCTCTGAATATCAAAGGTTCCGCGGCTTTTACTGTTTGAAAACGTGGGAGGATCACAGAAAATAAGATCATAGGTGTCATGGTTTCCCCTAAGAAATTCAAGGCAATCTTCCCTGTAGAAAAAATGATTCATTGTGTTGAATCCGTTAATACTCATATTTTTTACTGCCCAGTCAAGATATGTTGTGCTTGAGTCAACGCTTACCGTGGACAGTGCACCTCCTGCTGCAGCATAAACCGTTGCGGATGCGGTGTAGCAGAACAGATTGAGAAATCTTTTACCGTTACTCATTGTTTCAATGAGTTTCCTGACGGGCCTGTGATCAAGAAACAATCCCGTGTCAATGTAATCCTGAAAATTTACGGAAAATCTGTGTCCGTTTTCATTCACTATGAAAAAGTGAGATTCCGTGGGTTTGCCGTGTTTCACATACTGATTTGCACCTTTCTGAATTTCCCTGCGTTTTACATAAATGTTATCAAGATCAATACCGGTCACTCTTTCCGTAGCCAGAATAAGCTCGTCAAGACGGCGCTTTGCATCTTCAGGATCAATTGATGCCGGTGCCGCATACTCCTGAAGGCTTATCCATTTTCCCTCATATACATCTATTGCAGCACTGTATTCCGGCATATCTGCATCATACAGACGGTAGCAGGTTACACCGTTTTTTGCCATTTCCTTTCCTATTGATGACATATTTTTTTTCAGCCTGTTTGCTGCCATCTGTGCTCCGGAAGAAAGCGGTTGTGACAGTCTTTCTTCACGTTTAAGCTGTGCTTTTTTCAGAAGTTCTGCCCTCTGTTCCGTACTGAAAATGTGATAGTGTGCTGCCTGACATTCAAGCCCGCCGTTTACAAAAAGGTTGGTACGGTCCGGTTTCATGTCTATGTATCCCAAAAGCTGTGAATCCGGACAAATGATGCAGGCATTCCAACCGCCGAATATGTTGTATAGTACTTCACCTGTCTGTGAATACAGTTTTGAAGTGATGTCTCTTCCTTCGTTCAGCCTTACTCCGTATGGGGGATCTGTTACAACACAACCTTCACCGAGAGTTTCAATATCTTCACTCTGAGTTTTTGTAAAGTCCTTTACGGCAAACTCAATAACGGAGGATACTCCTGCTTTTTTTGCATTTCTTTTTGCAATTTCAACAGCTTTCGGGTCAATGTCCCATCCGAGTATTCTGCATCCGGCTTCCTTTTGTCTGTCTTCTGCCTCCGCAATTATTCTTTGCCACAGTTCTTCCTTGTGAATAGGCAGTTTCACAAAAGCAAACCTGTATGGTTCAATGAGACCGGGTGCAGTGTCTGTTGCCAAAAGGGCGGCTTCAATACAGATAGTTCCGCTGCCGCAGAAAGGATCAAGAAGAGTCCGTCTGTCTGTATCAAGAGTTTTATACCAATCACTGCGATACAGCAGTGAGGCCGCAAGAAACTCTCCCATTACTGCGGTTGTCTGTTCTGCACGATATCCTCTGCGTGCCATTCCGCGTCCGCCGAAATCCACATACCAGCTCACAAGATTTCTGTTTACATGAAGGTGAAAGACAATATCGGGATTATCCCTGTCAACATCCGGACGCTGACCGTTATACTTCATCCTGATGCGCTCCACCAATGCATCTTTCAGACGCAATGCGGCAAAGTGACTGTTTCTTATCCATCTGCAATCAGTCACGTTTTCCGTAACTGCAAACGTCATTTTCGGATTCAGCCAGTTTTCCCACGGCAGAGTGAGTGAATGTTCGTACAGATCATCCGTGCTTTCAAGTTCAGTATTCTGATGAACCAGAAGCAGAAGTCTTGTTGCACATCTTGTCCACATTGCAAAACGGTATGCGGTTTCAAGGTCGGCTTCAAACTCCACTCCACCGGAACCTGTTCTGAATTCCGTTGCTCCTGCTTCACGTACTTCCCTTTCAACAAGATCATTCTGGTTTGCCGACGCTGATGCAAAAAATATCATATACTGCTCCTACCTCTGAAAATTTCAGTGATTTCGTCTTTTGTGAAACTATATCTGCTTGAACAGTTGAAACACTCAAGTTCAAGGGGAAATTTGTCTTCTTTCATTATTGCGTCTTTTTCTTTCTGCGGAAGAGTTGTCAGAAACTGTGCAAAATTTTTCCTGCTGCATATACAAGAAAACGCAAGTTGCTCACGTGACAGGTCTTTGGGTTGGTATTGTGCAAAATTTTCAAAACAGTAATCTTTTACGCTCATCCCTGTGCTTATCGCTTTTCCG
Organism: Sphaerochaetaceae bacterium; assembly: GCA_024405065.1. Lineage (GTDB taxonomy): Bacteria > Spirochaetota > Spirochaetia > Sphaerochaetales > Sphaerochaetaceae > JAKSPF01. Next base: position 3,970 of record JAKSPF010000132.1, read on the forward strand.
AGCGGAGGAAGTTTTGTGCTTTTTTCATTAAGCGAATCCAGTACTTCTTCATTGCATCCCGGCATCGCCTGCAAAAAAAGACCGCCTGCACCGATTACTCTGCCAGCAGTGTCAAAATGGAGACCGAGACTGAACATTGTAGGTGTCTGTTCGCTTTCCATATAGTAA
>JAKSPF010000133.1 GCA_024405065.1 Sphaerochaetaceae bacterium
TGAAAACCTTTTATGTTGTTCAATAGATTGCCGTGTTCGGTATAGTTATTTTAAGGATGATTTCAGTTCATTTTTTGGGAGTAAAACAAACAAAAAACCGACTGATCTTCACACGGCAATCAGTTGGATTTACCGTACTCATAGTGTGAAATAACTTCTTTACCGGCGTCCATAATGAATATCTCAAAATGAAACCCGGTAGGAATCTCAATGGCAACAGGATGTTCCAGATGAAAGTAATATCTGTAATCCTCATCTCTGAGAATTTTGAACTTCTCATCAACAACCGTATATTTGATTCCGTTATACTCTTCATAACTGAACACATCGGACGGAGCAGCAGTAACAGCATGTTCCAGAGAACCGTCAGCAAAAAGACCGTAAATCCAATCCGGCTGAAGCTCTGCATCAAATACCAGATAGACATCGTAATAATTGTTGAAAAGCTTTTCATTGGTTGAAGATGTGGGAAAACCGTACATGGCTCCGAAATTCACCCCGGATACAACGTTAAAATTCACTGAAAGATTTATCACTGATTTTTCATCATGTCCGGTCATCATCATTGAGCCGTCATTTGAAAGAGCAGCTTTGTACACATGCGGAACAACTCCGCGTGCATTGGTTATCTTTTTTCCTGCAACCGTATGAAAAAGAAGTTCAAGTGAATCCGTTACGGTACCTACCACATACGCAGTAATACAGGAAGGAAACGTAATCAGAACAGAGAGCATAAGAAACAGAACAATAAGCTTTCTTTTCACTTCACACTCCCATCAATCCAGAAACATTGTGTTTTTCAACCCGTAGTCATCAATATCAACGCGTTCCTCGTTCATTGACATCTCAAAGGTCTGTTTTTTTCCGGAAGAAGAAATTACTTTCTTTGTATCGGCACGTCTCACTGTACAATTCTCAAGAGTAAAAATATAGTCACTTGAACTTTTTTTTGCTTCCGCTTTTGTTTTAAGGGTAATATCAAGAATTTCCGAACCCATACGGCTAAGTACTTCAGACCACGCTTCAATACTTTCCCGCAAGCGTGAATAACCGGCTATGTCTTCAGCTTTGACTGACTCTCCCGTAAGTTTTTCATACGGCAGAACAAATGAAAAAGAAATATCCCCCATTCCCACTGCAACTGTAACCGTTCCGATCCAGCTCATTGTATCGTAATCAAAACCGTATCCGTCCACATAACAGGACATACCGTAAGTACCGTCTTTCAATGTATAGGTCTTTTTGTTTATTTCCGCAATTTTTGATGATGCCTTTGCAGACATTGATTTAAGGTGTTTCATTCCGATTGAATAAACCTCAGAAGATGCACCCCGATACTTTTTGACAAGACGATCAATATCTTTCTGAACGGCATTTTCCAAAAAAGAAACTGCGTCATCGGTCGGTCTTCCGTTTCTGTCAAGCTGACTTGGAGCAAAACCTATACTCAAAGCAGTATGTATTGCAGTATTTCTGTCTTCTTTATAAGTTTCAATCAGAGTTGCAAGATTTCTGTCAAGATTGTCTTTCAGCAGAAAAAAAGTATTACGGTAAGACTCAAGTGTGCTTATATCATCACCGAGAGAATTACTCAAGGACGGGACATTTTCCGCGCTGAGTCTATCTGTAAGAAGGGCATAATCAAACCCGAGTTCATCAATCATTGCGGTAAGATCTCTCTGTTTTTCAGCCCGCAGATCCATATATATTGCCCTTGTTTCCGACACTTCTTTTTTAAAGTCTTCAATCTTTCTTGCCGCTTCTGCAGATGCCACTCCAAGCTGAATCTGATTTTCAAGGTTTTTGATCTGAATGTTTTTTTCAACGATTGATTTTGAAAGCAGCATTTTGTATTCGGCTTCACTTGCTTCCGAACTGCCTGATGTAAGAAGCTGAGTCTCATTCTTCCCGTCAGTGAGAACATTCACGACATACCTGAACAACTCCGCCTTTCTCTGCATTGCAATCAGCTGGGGATAGCCGGAAATCTTCACTTCATCTGTCTGCTCTTCCATCATCTGCCTGAGCTTGATAATTGACGCATCAAGATCCTTTGTTTTTTCAGCGTATGAACGTGCGGAAGCTGGAGGAAGTGTGCATTTCGCAAAATATTTTCCATCCGTTTGAGTCACTTCTTCAACCGCTCCTATCAGTTCAAAACCGGTTGTTGACATTTCCTGCAGACCCACTTTGGATTTACTTTTTTTCCCGTCATCAAAATAGCCGGAATATGAAATTGACGATACTCTGACCGTTATTTTGGAAGCAAGATTATGCCGCGCCTCTTCAAGAGCCTCTGTTCTTGTATTGCCGGTACCTTCACCTGAAATCGATGCGGCATAACAAACATCGCATACAATGAGCAAAACAAGAAAAAAAACCGTTACCTTCCTAATGAAACAACACATCCTATAACGCATCCCGCACCGATGTAAAACACTGTCAAGGGGTTAAATGAATGCCTGCGGCACCCCTATGACTTTTCCTGCACCGATAAAACACTGTCAAGGGGTTAAATGAATGCCTGCGGCACCCCTATGACTCATCCCGCACCGATGTAAAACACTGTCAAGAGGTTAAATGCATGCCTGCGGCACCTCTATGACAGCGTTATTTTTGGGGCTTAAAAATTTTAAGCTCCCAAATAGGCAATCTTAATCATCGGATCCGACATAAGAGAAGCCCCCGTACCTGTTTTTACAATTCTTCCGGTTTCAAGAACATAGGCTCTGTCAGCAATTTCCAACGCCGCCTGTGCATTCTGCTCAACAAGAAGTATAGTTGCCCCCCTTTTATGCATATCGCCGATTATACGGAAAATATGATCCACAAGCAGAGGAGCAAGTCCCATTGACGGTTCGTCCAACATTATCAGACGGGGCTTTGCCATAATCGCCCTGCCCATTGCAAGCATCTGCTGCTCACCTCCGGATAGAGTACCTCCTATCTGCTGACGGCGTTCCTTCATTCTGGGAAACAATTCATAAACTTCTTCCATGGAGTTTTTTATCTCGGAAGCAGGACGGCTGTAAGCCCCCATTTCAAGATTTTCCTCAACAGTAAGATGCAGGAATATGCGTCTGCCTTCAGGAACCATCACAAGACCCTTTTCAACAATCTTGTGAACCGGAGTTTTGGAAAGAGACTCTCCGTTGAAAGTTATATCCCCCGTCTTTGAACGGAGCAGTCCGGATATTGTGTTAAGTGTTGTAGACTTACCGGCTCCGTTTGCTCCGATAAGGGTGACAATCTCACCTTCATCCACGTTAAATGAAATGTTTTTTACCGCATGAATCGAACCGTAGTAAACATTCACGTTGTCAACCGTGAGTAATCTTCCCATGTCAGCCCTCCTTTTTCTTTCCCAGATATGCCTCAACTACTACCGGGTTGTTCTGTATTTCAGGGGGTGTACCGCGTGCTATCACCTGTCCGAAGTTAAGTACGGTAATATTCTCGCATATTCCCATCACAAGATTCATATCATGCTCAATCAGGAGAATTGCTATGTGAAATTTGTCCCTTATTTCCACAATAGTGTGCATCAGGTCGGACGTTTCCGCAGGATTCATTCCTGCTGCCGGTTCGTCCAGAAGAAGAAGATCGGGCTTAGTAGCAAGAGCCCTTACAATTTCAAGTCTCCTTTGTGCACCGTAAGGAAGATTACCCGCATTCACGTGCGCAAAATCCTGCATATCAAAAATGGAAAGAAGTTCCAATGCCTTTTTTTCGGCAGCTTTTTCTTCCTTCCAAAAAGCAGGAAGCCTTAACAGAGCATCATGAAGACCGTAGTTCTGACTTTGATTAAGTCCCACAAGAACATTGTCCAATACACTTATGTTTTTAAATAACCTTATGTTCTGAAACGTTCTGCCTATTCCTGCATGACTGCGTGCCGTTGCCGACATGCCTTCAAGGTCTTTTCCGTTAAGAAACACTTTTCCGCTTGTAGGTGTATATACTCCGGTCAGAAGATTGAATACGGTTGTTTTTCCCGCACCGTTAGGTCCTATCAAACCGCAAATCTCATTTCTTTTGACCTCAATACTGAAATCGCTTACTGAGGCAAGCCCGCCGAACACAACTCTGAGGTGTTCACACTTTAGAACAGTATCCATCACTTGC
>JAKSPF010000134.1 GCA_024405065.1 Sphaerochaetaceae bacterium
AATCATTTTCACACGGAAGGTCGCACTTTCACAAGGAGCAACCTGCCTCTTTTTGCAGAGACTGTTGCCGTTCTGCCTTTGAGAACTTCATTACTTATTCCATAGGGGAATTCACAGGAAATTTCTGCATCTTCAAGAGGGTATTTTGCGTTTTTTATACAGACTCCGTAAACTTTCTCCGACATTGCAAGCAAAGAAAAAAACTCAAACTCATCGCTGATTTCCGCGGGTTTTCCGGAAACAATCTCAAGCTCGGAAAAGTCATCTGCGGCAACCGCTCTTTTTCCCAAGGAATCAAGCATCAGAAGAATTGACAGGTTGCCGATACTGTGGTCAAACCTTCCTCCGAATACACCTATGAAAAGAAAATCGGAAAACCCGCGTGATAACGCTTCCTTTACTGCATATACGGTATCGGTATCGTCCTTTTCACACGGGAGAACAATAGTTTCAACATCAGTATCCGGTTTTTCTGAAGAATCAAAATCACCTACTATGAGATCCGGCTTTATTCCGAGTTTCTCACAGTGAACGATACCGCAATCACAGCATATAAAAAAATCATCTTCTCTCAGATACTTTTTAACAGCAGCGATATTTTTCATCTCAGCACCGCCTACTATCACGCACCTTCTCACGTAGATCCTCCCGCAAAACAGAATCCGTGATCAATCGGTCCGCTTCCCTTTCCCAGATCAAGCATTGCCTCAAGTGCTCCGGACACATATTTTTTTGCCGTAAAGATTGAATCTTCAAGGCTGAAACCTTTTGCTAAACATGAAGCTATTGCCGAAGACAATGTACAACCCGTGCCGTGAGTATTACTGTTGTCAACACGTTTGCCGCAAAACCATCTTACACCCGAACCGGATGCAAGAACATCATTTGCATCATTGATACTGTGACCGCCCTTCAGAAGAACCGCACATCCGTATTTTTCATACATCATAAGTGCAGCCCTTTCCATGTCTTTTTTGTTTTCAATCGCAATTTCCGTCAGCACTTCCGCTTCAGGTATGTTGGGTGTGACAAGTCTTGAAACAGGAAAAAGTCCGGTAACAATGGCATTAACCGCTTTTTTATTTATGAGGCTGCAACCGCTTGTTGAAACCATCACTGGGTCGGTGACTATATTTTTTGCACCGTAATTCTTAAGACTTTCAACGACAGCTTCAACCAATTCGGCAGACGGAAGCATACCAATCTTCACTGCATCCGGAAAAATATCACTGAACACAGCGTCAAGTTGCTGTTTCAGAAATTCTGAGCTGACCTCTTCAACAGCAAACACACCTGTTGTGTTCTGTGCTGTCAATGTGGTAATCGCACTCATTCCGTAAACTCCGTTTGCAAGCATGGTCTTAAGATCAGCCTGTATTCCGGCTCCGCCGCTGCAATCACTGCCGGCTATTGAAAGTACTGTTTTCATCTCTTTTCCTCCGTATGCACAATCTTTTTTGACAGTTCAAGAAGTTCAGATGAAGATGTGATTATATCATCCGAACCGAATATTGCCGAAACAACAGCAATTCCCGAAACTCCGCTTCCGGCAAGCTGCATTATGTTTGATTTGTTGATTCCGCCTATTGCAACGGCAGGCAAATCAACGGCATTGCAGATTTCCCTGAGCATATTGTGAGACATGAGATTGACATCTGTTTTTGTGGAAGTTGAAAATACCGCACCGAGTCCTATGTAGTCTGCACCGTCTTTTTTTGCTTCAAACGCCTGCTGTACGGTGTGAACCGTAACTCCCACTATAAAGTCTTTGCCTGCAAGTTTTCTGACACTCTGTAACTTCATATCACACTGCCCTATGTGAATTCCGTCAGCACCGGATTCAAGTGCAACATTCAAGCTGTCATTCACAATAAGAGGAACTCCGTACCTCCTGCAAAGTGCGGAAATCGCTTTTGCCTCAGCAAGAAAATCACTGTAACAAAGATTCTTTTCTCTGAGCTGGACACAGGTCACCCCGCCCTGAAGTGAAGCTTCCACCTGCTCATAAAGGCTCATTTTTCCGATCCAAGATCTGTCTGTAACCGCATATAGCAGCAAACTGTCCCTACAGAATTTCATACTTTGCCCCGCTTTCAAGTTGCTGAGGTGTAAGATTGAACACTGCGTCAATTATGTAGTTTCCGTAACTTGCATTTCCGTCAGGTGAAGTCATACGTTTTTTTGCTTTTTCCCCGCACAGTCCCATTGCACATACCGCCGCAACGGCAGCATTAAGAATTTTATCCCTGTTCACAGACACAAAAGCTGAAATCAGTGCGGAGAGCTGACATCCGGTTCCTGTCACCCTGCTCATCAGTGCGTCACCGTTATGAACGCAGAATGAAGTGAGTTCATCTGAAATGATGTCAGTTTCACCGGTAATGCAAATCACCGCCCCGGTTCGTCCGGAAAGAGCCTTTGCAATTCCTGCAAGTTCGTAAACAGGCGGAACGGAAACCGACGAATCTACTCCCCTGCCCTTTGTTTCAATACCTGCAAGGGTCATTATTTCAGAGGCATTTCCCCTTATTGCCGCAAACCTGATTTTTTCAATCATTTCCGACACTTTTTTTCTTCTGTATCCTGACGAACCGGTACCCGCAGGATCAAGCACCGCCGGAATTCCGAGTCTGTTTGCTGTTTTTCCCGCTTCAAACATCGCCTGTACGGTAAAATCATTCACAGTACCGGTATTGATGCATAGAGCATCTGCCGATGCTGTGATTTCACTTACTTCATCAGGTTCATCCGCCATTACCGGTCTTGCACCGCAGGCAAGCAGTATGTTTGCACAATCGTTGGCGGTGACATAATTCGTTATGCAGTGAATGAGCGGTGTTTTCAGACGTATGTTTTCAAGTATTGACTTCACTTCCTTCCTCCGCCGGAATTACCCGGATCAGGTTCTGGGGTTCATCTCAGAATCGGTTCTCACCGAAACGCCCCCGGAAACAAATTTTTTATAGAGAGCCAGTTGCAAAATTGGCTCTGGATAAGAGCAACTGCAAACTCCTCTGCACCGTGATGATAACGCAATGTTTATTTACACGTCAATCAACAGACGGAAACAGCAGATTTTTTGTAAATGACTCATTGATTTCCCTGTTAAGATACTCCGGAACGAGAATCTCGTTTGCACATTCAAGACAGAAGTTATCGGTCATACCGGCAATGAAATCAAATATCAACCTGTCCGTATTTCCGTCATGCTCAATATAACTCTGTTTCTTTTCACTGACATAGTTGAAGAAGCCCGCAGCAAGCATATTGCCTTCAGCTGCATACAGGTTGCCGTCAGATCCGCACCTCTCAAAAATTTCGGACAAATACGAATAAATCACCGTAATCAGACGGTTGAAGTAACCTTCATATTTTTTCAGCGCCGGCGATTTGTATATTTTTTCCCTGTTGAATTCAGCCATTACCTGCAAAACCGAAAACACATCCTCACTGAAGCCTATTACACCTTCTTTGAGCGAGTTCCGTATCACGTCATCTACAAGCTTGTCAATTATATCTCTGTTCTTCACACCGAGTATTGTCCGACACTGATCCGGAAGTTCCGCCTGCTTTACAATTCCCAACCTCACCCCGTCTTCAAAATCCCTGCCCATGTAGGCAATCTGATCTGAAAGGCGCACAACACATCCCTCATAAGTTGAAGGACGGATACCCGCTTTTACATCAATGACATCAAGATCTTTTACTGAAAAATCCGGAGTTATCGTTCTTGTAAAACTCTCACCGCAATGCGAAACAATACCGTCCCTGACTGCATAAGTGAGGTTCATCGGGGAAAGAAAATCCACCACCCTAAGTCCGTTAACCTCGTGTTCAAATCCGTTTAGTCCGTGTTCTTTCATCAGATTCCCGATAATCCGTTCTCCTATGTGACCGAACGGAGTATGACCCAAATCATGACCTATCCCGATAGCCCATGCAAGCTCATCATTAAGACCGATTGCGTTGCAGATTGTAGTGGCAATTGAGGCAACGTGAAGCACATGTTCCACCCTTGTACAGATGTGGTCGTTGCTCGGAGCAAAAAATACCTGCGTCTTATGCTTCAATCTGCGAAACGGAGTACTGTGAAGAATTG
>JAKSPF010000135.1 GCA_024405065.1 Sphaerochaetaceae bacterium
GAGGGATTCGAACCCCCGGAGGCTTGCACCTCAACGGTTTTCAAGACCGCCTCCTTCGACCTCTCGGACATCCATCCAAAAACTGACTTCCGTACACTGACTATAACTAAAACCTCAAAACCGTGTCAAGAGAACAGGACGCTGCGCTTCCCGCACGACAGGGTGGATATCTTGGAGCCGAACTTCTGTTCGGCGTCTTTGGGTAAAGTTCCGGATATTGTGATTTCCGTTTCAAATTTTTCACGGATATCTGCTGCACCGGAATCGGCAAGAAGCATCTTCACTTTGTCGTAAAGTTCATAGGGAACGGTGAGCAGGAAGGTTGATTTTTCAACAAGTTCTTCCGTGACGATGCCGTCAAGTACAAGCTTCACGCTGTCACCGTAAGCCTTTACCAGTCCGCCTGTGCCGAGCAGAGTTCCGCCGAAGTAACGGATAATCAGCACGCAGATATTTGATATTCCGCTTCCTTTCAGAACTTCAAATGCGGGTCTGCCGGCTGTGTTTTTAGGTTCTCTGTCATCACTGAAAGAAAACTGTGTTCCTACAACTGCAGCGTGAACTACGTGGCTTGCATCGTGATATTCGGTTTTTGCTTCATCAACAAGGTGCTTTACTTCTGAGATGGAATTGCAGATTTTTGCAACTGCAATAAAACGTGATTTTTTTACAATCAACTCACATTTCCGCTCTTCTTTCAGAACAATCATTTAAAGCAAACCCCTCCTATAGCCAATCGCAAAATTAAGCTTTGTGAAGAATGGAATTTTGCAATTGGCTCCCTATTTACAGTATATTCCCGAGAAGAATAAAATATAAAGAATGAAAATAAAGAAATGGTTGAATTGGTTTTTTGACAGAAAGAATCTTTTTATCAGGGTGAGTTTTGCTTTTGCTGTGGGGATAATTCTCGGGTTTGCTGCACCTCGGTTCAGCATTGCGGTAAAGGTTGCCGGAGATGTTTATCTGAGTCTGATTAAGCTTATGATAATACCTACGGTTGTAAGTGCTGTGTTTTGCGGAATTGCAAGCATACAGGATATGAAGATGTTGCGAAGAGTCGGTTTCAGAACCGTGATTCTTTACGTTCTGATGTTTATTGCAAGTGCGGTTGTTTCACTTATTATTGTTTATTCCGTAAGGCCCGGCAGAGGTTTTGCAATTCCTGTAGGAACCGGTTTTGACAAAACCCTTGCTGATACCAGTGTTTCAGGTTTTCTGATGAGAATTATTCCTGCAAACATAATTGCGGCAGCCTCTGCCGGAGATACTCTTTCCGTCATTCTGTTTACTTCCGTGTTTGCCGTAGCCGTTGTATCTTTGGGAAAGAAAGCAAAGCCGGTATCGGATTTCATGAATTCACTTTCGGAAATAAACTTCAGAATACTCGGTTACTTCATGGAACTGTCACCGATAGGGGTGATGTCACTTATGGCCTATTCCGTTGCGGATTACGGCTCCGGAATATTCGGAGTTTTGGCAAAATACATAGGGTGCTGCTGGATTTGCTGTCTTGCCGTTTTGTTTGTCGTGATGGTCTTTCCCGTTTGTGTTACCTGTAAAATTTCACCGGCAAGATTACTGAAAGCAATGGGCAGAATTGCTCTTGTAACAATGTCAACAACATCTTCTGCGGCAACATTGCCCACAACAATACGTGTGAGTATTGATGATTTGGATGCCCCTGAAGGAATATCAAAATTCACTCTTCCGCTGGGATGTACAATAAATATGTGCGGCGGTGCCTGTTCTTTCTGCTGTCTTGCCGTATTCACCGCAGACATTTACGGGCTTGATTTGAGCGTGGGAACTGTTGTGTGCATGGTTCTTGTAGCCACTCTCATAAATATGGCGGCACCGGGTATTCCCGGAGGAGGGGTGATTTTAGGTGCATCTTTCCTTTCCGTGTTCGGGCTTCCGTTTGATGTCATGGCAATCATAAGCGGTTTTTACAGACTGCTTGATATGGCTTTCACTACAATCAACGTAGAGGGTGATGTTGCCGCAAATCTTCTGATTGCAAAGTCTGTAGGGGAATATCCCGCAAACAGTTCCTCAAACGACAAGTGAATCCTTTGTAAATTCTTTTGAAGTTTCTTTAAAAAAAATTTTGTCACCTGTACAGGTTTGTGATATATAATGGTTGCTTATCACGCAGGAGTTGTAATAATGACTGCTTATCACATGGGAGTTGTATAATGACTGCTTATCTTCCTATTTTGTCATATTCGGCAGCGGATCATGTCAGTTTTCTGATAAGAATTCTGGTTGCTGCAATATTCGGCTATGTTGTAGGTTACGAACGCCAGAAACACGGGAAAGAGCCGGGTTGCAGAACTCACTGTATAATTGCGGCTACCGCATGTACGCTGATGATTCTGTCAAAGTACGCTTTTGCGGATATAGGGACACTTGCAGGTTCCAGAGGCAATGATAACGCAAGAATGGCTGCACAGGTAATCAGCGGTGTATCTTTTCTCTGTGCTGCTGCAATTTTCAAGGCGGACGGAGAAATCAAAGGACTTACCACAGCAGCCGGAATGTGGGCAACTGCGGCAATCGGACTTGCAACGGGAAGCGGAATGTACTATGTTGCAGCGTTTCTTACCTTGTTGGTGCTGATTTTGCAGATTATTACTCACAGTGCAAAAAACACAATCCAGTATTCATATAAGGTGATTCTTAAGAGCAATGAACATTCGGCATTTGAAAAAAAAGTGAAGAGTCTTTTTTCCGATGCCACAGTGAATTTTCTTGAGATTGAGAAGGAAGAGGATTGTGTAGGGATAAAACTTTCCGTAGGCGGAACCACTTCAGTACAGAACAGGTTTTTCAAAATGTGTTCTGTTGATGACAATGTGAAAAGCATTACAAAATTCTGAAATGGTTTGACAAACTGCGTAAATAAAAGTAGTTTTTGCTATATGAAAAAATCCGGAAAGATACTGATTAACATTGTAGTTGTACTTACTGTACTTGTTTTCAGCGGCTCTCTGTTTCTTCTTTTCCACAGCCTTTTGAGAAAATCTGCACTTAATACGTCATTCGGTAACCTGAATCGTGTACAGATGGAAAACTGTCGGAAGTTTGAGGATATGGTGGATGCATGGAAATCCGTCAGGTCTCAGCAGGAATGGAACATCACCGCAAAGGACAAAACTCCGCTTTATGCGGTTTTCTTTCCTGTTGCCGGTTCTCATAAATATGTGATTTTCTGTCATGGTTACGGTGACAGCACACAGAAGTTTGAAAACATCACCGTGCATTTTGCCAACAGGAATTTCAATGTTCTCATGCCAAATCTCAGAGGTCACGGTAAGACCGGAAGTCGTTTCATAGGAATGGGATATCCGGACAGCGGTGATATGTTGCTCTGGATTCAGGAAATTACAAAGCAGGATCCAGATGCGGAGATTGTTCTTATGGGTCTTTCCATGGGCAGTGCAACCGTTCTTATGACAAGCGGACTGCAACTTCCTGCAAATGTTAAGTGTGTTGTTGCCGACAGTGCCTATGCTTCTGTTTGGAAACAGTTCAGGGATCGCCTTAAAATAGAGTTTAACCTTCCTCCGTTTCCTGTTCTGAACGTTGCCAGCGGCATGTCAAAGCTTTTGGCCGGCTACACATTCGGTCAGGCTTCTCCGGAAAAAAGAGTCAGAAACAGTCAGCTTCCGACTCTTTTCATACACGGAGAAAAGGACGCTTATGTTCAGATATACATGCTGGATGATATTATTTCCGCCTATGGCGGTCCGTATTATGAAAAGCTGATTATACCGGATTCAGAACATGTCAGAGGGTATCTGTATTATCCCGAGCTTTACTTTACTTCGGTATTTTCTTTTGTTGACAAATACGTTGAATAGCGGAGCCGATTGACCTCATGGGTTTACAAATTCCTCCGGCAAACGTTTGTCGGAGGCAGGCATTTATCGGAAAGATTTGGGTCAGTAGGTGATGTCGGATTTTCTTTATCGTTGTAAGACGATTTTTATTTGAAATTGGCTCTAGCTCTATATGAATAAAATTCTCAATTGTGTTAATCTGTA
>JAKSPF010000136.1 GCA_024405065.1 Sphaerochaetaceae bacterium
ATGGTTATAATACTGCGGCAACATCACTGCAGCATTAGTGGCAAGGCTCATCATTATATTCTTTCTTTTATCCTCTGCACCGACTTCAAAAAGTTTGATAAAACCTGCAGCATCTCCGGAAAATTTTACATAATTTGAAAGTCCGCCCAGAAAACCTCCGGCATAAGTTGCACCGAAACCGACCACATAACCTTTTGTTGTGTTTGTTATGTAATCTCTGCCATCCCACTGCACAGATGCAGACAATTTGTTAGAGAATTTCCACGCTCCCTGTCCGTACTGATAAGTAAGATAGTTGAAAGGAGTATAAAGATTATGATTATAATCGGCCTTATTGATACTGAAACTTAAACCGCCGTTTACCGACAATCTTCCTACATCATAAATAAACGTATATCCGGTATTCAGACCGAGTCCGATTGTCCAAAGTTTGTACTCCATAAGATAGTTGGCAGTAGGTTTTCTGTTATTTGACCTTGCCCACTCATCTGCAGAATTGAATCCGAGAGGATACACTTCAGATTCATTTCTTCCGTCATAGAAGTCACTTCCGGCACCTCTTTGCATTGTATCATCATACTTTGCGTGAGAAAAAGAAAGGCTGATGGAATTTGACCATCTTTTCCCGAAAAGCCATTTATCTCCGAACGAAACGGCAACGCTTTGGTTATCAGGAGAAAGTGTGGTTGAAACGTTGAGATCAAGACCTCTTCCTCCGGTATTGTGACTTGACCACTGAAGAAATCCGGACACAGGAAATCCGTTGACATTACCGCCGAAAGTAGCTCCGAACTGGATGTCCATCTGCTTTCCTTCTTTAACCATGAACTCAACTATTATATTGTTTTCAGCCGTTCCGTAGTAAATATCATAATTTACATCCTCAAGAAGTCCCGTATTGAAAAGATTCTGTGCACTTGTTATGAGTTTTGCCTTTGAAAAAACCTCTCCCGGTTTCAGCTCAATTTCTCTTCTCATAACATAATCTTTTGTCTTGGTAAGTCCCGAAATTACAATCTGCTCAATATATGCCTGAGGGCCTTCAGTAATTGAAATTTCATAATCAATGGTCATGGTAGTATCATCACGATTTTCTTTGACATCCATGATATTACTTATGTAACCGTTGTTGTAGTAAAGGTCGGCAACAGCATTGTATTGGGCTTCAACTTCCTGCATATTGAGAATAGACCCTTCTTTCATTCTGATAAAATCAGCGATTGTTTCATCGGAATAGATGGTATTTCCTGTAAACTTCATTCCGCCGTAATACCATCTCAACCCCTCATCAATAATGTAGATAATTGAAACATCCTGAAACTTGGGATCACCGTTATCTATGGGTTCAATCTGAATTTCCTTTACAACGGCATCAACGTAACCGAAAGTCTTGTAAAAATAAACAATCGCATCGGCATCCTGATCAAGGTTTGTATAGTCAAGAAGCCCCTTTTGCAAAAGTCCTTTCACTTTTGTTTTCAGTTGCTTTTTCAAAATTGAAGATGAGGCATTGAAATTTCCTTCAAAACCTACACCTGTAACTCTTGTCTGTAAACCCTCGGAAATCTCGGCTCTGATTGTGACAGTTCCTTCAAATGTATTTTCTTCTGCGGTAACCGTTACGGGAATAGTATCAAAACCTTTTTTCAGATACACACCCTGTATTTCGGCTTTCACAGCATCAAGAACAGCTCTTTTGCTGATATCGCAGAAATCGCCTGCTTTGACTGAAACTATGCCATCAGTAAGATCACTTTTTTTAACTTTTGAATTACCGACAAAAATAATTTCGGAAATTTTCGGAAGTTCATAAAAAGTTATATCAACCCTCACATCCGAATCTCTCCCCTCTACAGGAGTCACAGCGGTTGATATGTAATCAATACCCTCAAGAGTGTACATAGCTCCCTGAATTTCATTATAAACCTCTTCAGAAAGAACCTCTCCTCTGAACGGGTACAGCTTCTTATTAACCTCACTCTGTCCGATATTTTTCAGACCGGATACACCGAAACCGGAGATTATCTTACCTTTCCACCATGTATCAGCTGCCGACAAAGTAAAACATACAGCCAAAATGAGAAGAAGAGAAAAAAACTTTTTTTTCATAAAACCGGCAATCTCCTAAACAAACCCTAAAACTTGAAACGTCTAGAGTAACTTAACCCTATGTTATCCAAAAAACTTGAAACAGACAACTCTATCGGTTGAGTAAATACGCTAAATGAACCTAAAAGATTATCCCAATCAATACTGAATTCAACATCAAGGATCAAATCGGACGCAAGAAAATGTCCCTGTGCTCTTTTTGCCTGACTTAAACCGCGTTCTGATTTCAAAAGCAAAGTCAGTCTGGCAAACAAGTTTTTGTTGAGATATTTGCCTGCAAAAACAGTTGTTCCGTTCAGGTACCTTGAAATCAGGCTCAATTCTGAATTTTTACCCGGAATTGCATCAAGAATCAAATTTTCAACCACCTGTGATTTAGCCGAAAAAATATCAAGACCCAATGCATCTCTGATTGTGGAAGCAAGTGAAAAAACCTGATTTGTTTTTATTATGCCCAATTTCTGTATTGCATCGGTTGCCATCGCTGCAGCCGAGGCAATATTTGCAAAAGAA
This sequence comes from Sphaerochaetaceae bacterium, assembly GCA_024405065.1. GTDB lineage: Bacteria > Spirochaetota > Spirochaetia > Sphaerochaetales > Sphaerochaetaceae > JAKSPF01. The sequence goes on from JAKSPF010000136.1 coordinate 2,623, forward strand.
AAATTCCTTCCTTTTGTCTGAAGGACGGCTGAACCTAAAATATCTATTATTTCACTTTCTTTCTTTGTAGGAGTACTGACAAAACGCGGTCTCATATTGTCAAATCCTGAGTTTTGGAGAATCAGATAAATATCAACTCTCTCACCCGATCTGTCATATTCACGGATTTTTGCAGTAAGATCAAATTTCAAATCAACTCCCGAGTTTTCTCCTATAGGTCGTTTCAGTTTTATCTTTCCCTCTGTAATATTAAAGTCGTTCTGGAAATAGTAAATTCTGCCGGTTTTCATCTCAAGTTCCCCTTCCGCAGACAGAATTTTGGTAACAGAATCATATTGAAGGAAAAGCTTTTCTCCTTCATCTATTGTAAAATTCAAGAAAGGATTTTCAGCATCGGGATACATGAACTCAACGTTATTTGCCATATTGACTGTGAGATTACAGGAACAGTAAACCGCAAGATCTTTAAGCCATTCAGGCATATCCGGAATTACAAATGTAACGTATGTATTGCTTGCAGAGATTTCTCCGTCTATTCCGAGCACACCGTTTCTGATCCAAATAACAAGATCTCCGCTCACATCTCCTCTTATATTCACATCCTGAGATGTTCCGTGACCGTACATGGGCAACCAGAAATCTATCGGATCGTCCGGAATCGTAAGATGAAATTCCATATCCGTCACCCCTAACTCCTGCATACTGAGTTCAAGCGATATTTCCGCCTTATAAAAACGTCTGTCGGAAGTGCTGTGACCTACAAGAGGAACGTTGCCCATTGAAAAGGTGTGACCGGATGCCGTTATCACAACATTTTTCATAGAAAGAACCTGATCCGGAATCCAAAGGAGATCAATATCCAAAGTTCTTGCGTACAAAGTGCCGTAAAAAGAGGGATCTTTTACAGGACCTTTTACAAGCAATGCACCTTCAAGAATGCCTCCCCTGCTGTGATAGAAAGGAACATTCGTTACGGTGTCTATTATCTCCACAGGGAAATAAATATCGTCTACAAAAAGATCTACTTTTTCATCTATGTAACCCTTAAGAGAAAATCCCGCAAGAAATTCCCTGTTCACGGAAAGTTCAACGTATCTTGCATTTCTGTTGAAAATTCCGTTTATCATGTTTCCTGAAACAGAATAAAAATCCTTGTTAAGAATCACTTTCATATCTGTATCGGCAAGATTGTACGAGTCGTTTATATATGCATCTCTTAACCTGAGCTCAAATTCTGCATCAACATCAATTCCGGCAAGAGACAGTGCTCCGGCAGCAAGAGAGTCAACCTTTGCTGAAAGTTCCACGGTTGCTCCCTGACATACATCTCTGTCCGCTTTCTTCATTGTGTTTCTGAAAGTCATTGAACCGTCCAAAGTTCTGTTTATGAAATCTGCGCAA
>JAKSPF010000137.1 GCA_024405065.1 Sphaerochaetaceae bacterium
CATGGACAGCATAGGAAACCCCGATGACTCCGAAGTTGTTCCAGACCCAGCGGGCAACTTCAAGGTCTGCACCGTGCAGCGCATAGGTTTTGTCCGGATAAGAAAGAAGTCTTACCTTAAATTCTCTTGTTGAATCAATTATTTCCTGAATACTGTCTGCATAAACAAAGGCATAACCCGGAATCAGTTTGATTTTCTTATCAACCCAACGACCCTTTTCACGTTCTCTCCTGATTTTATACGGTACTATTACTTTTACACCGGATACCTGCTCGGCAAATTTTTCTTCATAGCCCATGTAACAGTAAACACAGCAAGCAACAGAAAAACTGTCCATAACCCCCCTCCTGAGGATACAGCTTCGCCATACACATGCATAACATGTGCTGAATCCGGTTGATATTCACGCCATCCTTCGTTCTGCAGTTTGCAACCACGTTTCAAAGCGCTGCTTAAAGTACCCGGTCACTTCAAAAAAAATCGTGACAGTGTCAATGAAATTATAACTGATTATTACCTTAATGAGCAACTTGCAAAACTGTTATTCTGCAGTTATTCGGCAGGCTTATTATCGGGCAGGACTGCCTGCACTGTTACAAAAGGTCGGAACAGCCTCATGCAGAGCAATACGCACCTGTTCATCATTTCCGCTGTCTATGGCCTTGCGTAAAATCCGTAACTTTTTCTGTATTTCAGATGAGTCAATCGGTTTATCGCGTTCAATGAAAATAAGGGAATTATCGGTCTTATCCAGTTCCTCGCATTTTATCAATAATTCCTCGTAGAGTTTTTCTCCCCGTCTGAGACCTATTTCTTTTATCTCAATATCAGTGCGTCCGCTTAATTTGATCATGGCTTCTGCAAGATCAAAAATCTTCACCGGCTCGCCCATATCAAGCACAAATAATTCCCTGTTTTTTGCTATTGCCCCGCTTTGAAGTACCAGCTGGGAAGCCTCAGGAATAGTCATAAAATAGCGGACAATCCTTTTGTCTGTTACAGTTATGGGACCGCCGGCTGCAAGCTGTTTTTTAAACAGAGGAATAACACTTCCTGCACTTCCCAAAACATTCCCGAAGCGTGTTGCAGAGCAGCACATTTTTCCCTTATGGTTAAGCACAAGCATTTCACACATACGCTTTGTGGCACCCATTACGTTTGTCGGATTAACTGCCTTATCCGTACTGACCATGATAAAATGTTCAACACCGTACTTTTCAGACAACTCAAGAGTATTCAGCGTTCCGAAGACATTGTTTTCAACTGCCTCCGTACAGCATTCCTCCATCAAGGGCACATGCTTGTGAGCAGCAGCATTTATAACTACATCCGGTCTGTACTGCTTAAATACCCTTTCCAAGGATGTTCTGTTACAGACAGAGACAATTACAACTTTAACATCTAGATGGTCAGCATATAAAATTTTCAGTTCCTGCTGCAGATCATAGGCTCCGTTTTCATATACATCAAGAATAACCAATTGACGCGGGTTCATCTTTGCCAGTTGCCTGCCCAGTTCACTTCCTATTGATCCGCCACCACCTGTAATCAGTACGGTTTTTCCGTTATAAAACTTTTTTGTATTTTCATCTGTGATAATATTCTGTTTTCTGAAAAGCAGTTCTTCCACGTCAAACTCTCTGATAACCGGCTTTGAATTCAATCCCTGTACTGCATGGTAATCATAATTTTTAACAGGATAACCCGAATCTTTGTAATAGTTCAAAAGACTCTCACGCTTTTCAAAGGAAAGCTGCGGAAGCGCAAACACAATCTCCTGAACCTGATATTCGGCAAGATTTTCAAGTGTTGCGTCACTTTCCATAAGAACAGGTAAGCCGTATATCTCTCTGCCGATTTTCTGTTCGCTTACTTCAATAAAGCATCTGGGTACATAGATGGAAACGGGATTATTGAGTAATTCTTCTGCCAAACTGACTCCCACCCTACCGGCACCCACAATTGCTATCCTGATTTTTTTTGAGCTGTCGTAACTGGTTATCTTGACCCTACCGAAGGAAAAAACATCAATCAGAAATCTGCATTTTCCGGTTTTGTACAGATACCTGTAAGACATACGTATGATAAGACTTGCAAGTGTATTCATGCAGACTATGGCGAGCAACTTAGCAAATGAATTACACTGAACAAGCGGAAGTGTATAATTGAGAATACAATAAACAAGTCCGCTGAAAGTATCTGATACAAGCAGAAAAATATACCCCTGAATACCGCCGTATCTCCAAACCTGTTTATAAACCGAAAACACCAAACGGAAAGTAAAAACACAGAGGAAAAGGATGGTTGTATGTGTAATGATTGAATTCTTTGTAAAATGTTCATTACCGACATAAAAACCCATCAGAAAAGTACAGACAGACAATAAAATGATTACATCGTAGAAAAAAAGGATTATTCTGTTTCCGTTACCCCTAAGCGTATTCTTCATATTCAGAACATCTCCCCTTCCATCTAACTAATCAGTAATCACTCATAAAACATTTTCAATCAAGGATTGTTACAAAACCGGAGACAGGTTTTTCAAATTTTTGTGCAAGGATAACTGACTGCTCAACATCCCTGCGTCCGGCTGTCCATGTCTTCTCCAGCAGAATCACGCAGTCACAGTCTTTTACCTTACCTACCGTTTCTGAATTGGTCTGAGCGGATTGAACAAAAGACAAAACCATTTTCTGCTTTAACAGACAATCCGCAATAGCTTTTTCATCTTCCTTGCAGACAGAACCTGAAGACATTACAAGAACCTTGGAGCCTTCTGTAATTCTGTTTTTTACATTTTCAGAGATAAAAACTGCTGCATCATTTTTGTTCCACAGTTTTTCACTCAATATCTTTTCATGGAGAAACAGTTTTTCCTTGCGGTTAAGAGAACCGAAGTATGTAAGACCGAACCTTTCTGCCATATAGGATGAACTGTAAACCATACCTTTTCCGATGAATGAAATAAGGAGGTACAAACAGGAAAGGAAGAAACCTGCCATGAAACCTATTGCAGAGTACTTTACCGGATGGAGAAGTGAAGGCTCTCCTTCTTTTTCAAGTTTCTTAAGTTCCTTTCCCGCTTTCAGAATATCATCTGCCAGTTTTGACTCTTCTTTTCTGCTTTCAGCCTGCCTTGCAACAATCTCAAGACTGTTTGACTTTTCAACAACGGTCTGTGAAACACGTTTGAGTCGGTGATTGAAGGAAACAGCAGACACATCCTCCTGTGTACTTTCAAGATATGCACACATTGAATCCGCAATACTCCGTGCCTCATCAGCAGTGTTTGCACAGGCTTAGACGGTCATTATGTTACTGTTACTGTTACTGTTACTGTTACTGTTACTGTTCTTTTCTATCTTAAAGCTGATTACCTGTCTGAGATAATCCGCAGGGACATCCGTTTTCAGAACCTCTGAAAAGTCAACGGAATTCCATAATCCCGCATACTGTGAAATAACCACTGAAGCCGGCATGATGACACTGCCGTTATCTCCCATTATCACGGTATCTTCACAGACAACGGCAAGTGTTGCTTTTGCAGTGTAAAAATCCGTGGCATTAAGCTTCATATAAAGACTTTCACTGTTGTATTTTCTCAAAGAAGCAAGTTTCCCGGACGCTGTATCAATATCGTTTCGGTACATTCCCGCTTTGGCTTCATACTCTTCACATTCAATCGTATAGTCAGTTATTGCTTTTTCTGTTTTTGATTTAAGTACATGGATGCCGAGAACCAGGGCAACACCTATCACGGAACAGAGCAACACAAATTTCAGATGTCTGAAACCGAGTGCAAGAATCGCAACCAAATCTATCTCTTCTTCTCTACCGTAGCTGTAATTCTGCTCCATTAAAACATACCCTCCCGAACCGAAACCATACTAACACGGTAACTGTTTTCTTTCAATTACTTTACGGTCAAAAAAGAGGATTGTTATAGCTCCCCCC
>JAKSPF010000138.1 GCA_024405065.1 Sphaerochaetaceae bacterium
AACATTGCCGTGAAAAAACTTACTGATTCGTCTTATGTTCAGTATAATCATGATTTGACATATCACGATTTGACATATATGCTTGTGCTATGAAGACATTCGGACAGTTTTTTATCGGAAGAAAAAAGGAACTTGAGTTTCTTGATGAAAGATATATGGCAAGCGGCGGTCAACTTGTGATTATTTACGGGCGCAGACGGATTGGCAAGACGGAAACGATAAAGCATTTCTGTGTTGATAAACAGGCTGTGTTTTTTACCTGTACTCTTACTGATGATAAAAAACAGCTGAGGAATTTCAGCAGTGTTGTTTTGCAGACCGGAATGCCGGCAGGGCAGTATATTACTGAATTTCAGACTTGGGAGCAGGCGTTTCTTGCGCTGAGAGATATCCCGTCCACTGATGGAAAAAAAAGGATTGTGGTAATTGATGAATTTCCGTATATGGTCAGGGAAAATCGGGAAATTCAGTCTGTTATGCAGAAAACGTGGGACACGGTGCTTAAAAGTGAAGATGTGATGATTATTCTATGTGGCAGTGCTATGAGTTATATGGAAAACGAAGTGCTGTCCGAAAAGAATCCTCTTTACGGTCGTGCAACCGGAATATGGAAAATGCAACCGATGTCTTATGTGGATTCTGCAGGGTTTGTTCCGTCGTACAGCGAGCATGACAAAGTTGTTGTACATTCTGTTTCGGGCGGTATTCCGTACTATTTGAGTAATTTTGATGATTCCTGCTCTTTGGCTGACAATATATGCAATTCTGTTTTGAAAAAAGGCTCCGTTCTGTATTCCGAACCCGAATTTCTGTTGAGGCAGGAACTTAGGGAACCTGCCACATACAATACGGTAATTCAGGCAATAGCGTACGGAAAAACCTCATTTAATGAAATTCAGCAGGCAACTCAAATTGAAAAAGGAAAACTGTCGGTTTATCTGAAAAATCTGATTGAACTCGGTGTTGTCAGCAGGGAATTTCCGATTCACTCGTCAATGACATCCGTACAGAACAGTCAAAGAGGATTTTATAAAGTCAGAGATTTGTTTTTCCGTTTTTGGTATAAGTTTGTATTTCCGAATATCTCTGCTTTGGAGTTCGGTGATTACCGTTCTGTTTGGACAAATCTTGTGGAAAGCCAACTTGATGCATTTGTATCATTTCCCTTTGAAGATATTTGTATTGAGTGGATGCGCAGACAGAACAGCTTGGGTAACCTTCCGTTTATGGTAACGCAGATAGGGCGTTGGTGGTCAGGTGATGTTGAAGTGGATATAGTTGCCATGAACGGTGAATTGTCGGCAGTTATAAGCGGCGAGTGTAAATTCAGAAAATCCGTATGCAACAGCGGTGATTTACGCAGGCATATTTCAAAAAACCTTGAAAAACTTAAATTGAAAGAAGGTGCTGTAATTTATTACTACTTCTTTTCTTTTTCGGGATTTTCCCCCGATGCAGAACAGTTTGCCGAAGAGAAAGGAATAACATTAGTGACCGGTCACGATTTGTTCACTGTGATTTGATTGCCGAACAGTGAGAGGTGAATGCTGTCACCTGCTTCTGCAATGAACCTATCTTAGAGCCAATTGCAAAATCCATTCATGAATTCTGAACCTGCCTTTGCGGTATAAAATGCGTTTTTGATCAAAAACGATTTTCTTTTCGCAAATCCAAGTTCATTCTTCACAAAGCTCAATTTTGCAATTGGCTCCTTAAGCTGTCGTAATATCCATCCATTTTTTCTCACCGGATAAAAGTTGCTTTCACAATTATATCGTAATTGCAAGTCCGCATAAACCGTCTGTATAAACCGGATTGTGTTTTTTTATTTTTCAATCCGTTACCTTGTAAATCAAAGGAGGTTTCAGATGGAAACCAAAGATCTGACTTTTTGTGAGCTGTCAAGAATGTGGCTTGAAGACAAAAAATCTGATATCAAAATAATGTCTTACGTTAGGTATGAGAGTATTGTCAGAAACCATTTTGACAGGATGTTCGGTGATGTCGTTATCAGAGAACTGACATCGGAGTATGTGAACAGGTGTTTCAGCAAGCTTCTTAACCGGTTGGAGGCGGCAAGTGTGAAGCTTATAAGAACCGTGTTCCTGCAGATTGTAGATTATGCGCTTGATTACGATTTTCTTAACAAGAGAATTAAGGTCAATTACATTCCTTTGCAGAAAAAGAGCGTGAAGGTCCTTACCATAAAGGAAAGCAACAAACTCAACTGGAATATGGAGAGTTCACGTTCATTGAAAGATCTCGGAATTCTGCTTGCGCTGAACACAGGATTGCGGTTGGGTGAGGTTTGTGCTCTGAGGTGGAGAAACGTGGACTTTATCAATCGCTGTATTCACATTGAGGGAACGGTTCAGAGGGTGCCGAATGAGGATATTTACTCGCAGAGCAGGACAAAGCTTGTTGTGAGAATTCCTAAAACCGTTGAGTCCTGCAGGGATGTTCCGGTTCCGCTTTTCATTTGGAAGATGTTCAGAAGATTGAGGGGCAGGGACGAGTGTTTTCTTATGACCAACAGCAGGACAAGAATTCCCGATCCGCGTGTTCTTGAGACATCTTTTCAGTCAAGATGCAGAAGATATCTTGGGAGATGTGTGAATTTTCACTGTTTGAGACATACTTTTGCTTCAATATCAATTTCCTGCGGTGTTGATGTGAAGGTTGTAAGTGAAATTATGGGACATTCGGATGTGAGTACTACTCTGAGATTTTACAGGGCTGTGGATCTCAAGGAAAAAAAACAGGGAATCAACACGCTGGAACGTCTGATAGGACCTAAAAAGAACCTTTCTTCTCCGCTGTTCTGGTAATTAAAAAAAAGCGGACTGTGAATTTATAGGACGGGTAACGAAATTTTTTTACAAAAAACCGATGTAATTCACCCCCCCCCCTGTTGAAAAACGCCGTGTAAAACGACCCCCAAAAGTGAAAGTTGTTACGAAACACTTGATAAAAATATCCAGTAATGTACAATTATAAAAAAATCTACTGATTCTGAAATTTCTGACACAGGATTGGGGAGTTTCTTTTGAAAAAATTTCTGATTGCTTCATTGCTGATTGTTTCGGCATTTTTTTGTGCCTCCTGTTCAACGACTGTTAAGAGAGTCGCCGCTGAGGATGTAAAGGATCTTTCCGGATATTGGAACGATATTGATGTTCAGACTGTATGCAGCAAGATTATAAATGAGTGTCTTTCATCTCCGTTTTTCACAAAGTTCAAGGTGAGTAATTCACGTAATCCGCTGATAAAGGTGGGACAGTTCCGTAATCAGAGTTCCGAACATATTGATACGTCAATCATAACGACAAAGTTCAGAAATGCCGTGATAAACAGCGGTCAGGCGGATTTTGTTGCTTCAAAAGAGGACGTGCAGGAACTTAGGGAAGAAAGGCTTGACCAGCAGGATTGGGCAAGCTGGGAAACGGCAAAAAAACTTGCAGAGGAAAGTGCCGCGGATTTTATGTTGCAGGGTTCGGTGAAAACCATAATTCAGCAGAATAGAAATAAGTCATACAGAACGTACTATGTATATGCGGAACTTGTTGATATTGAGTCAGGCAAAATTGTCTGGGTAGGTGAGAACGAAGATATAAAAAAGTTTGTGAAAAATCCCGGAATAAGGTTCTGACCTTCCGGAAAATGCGGTTCTGCACGAGAAATAATATAAAGGAACTTTCAAAACTGGGTTTTATGAAGAATGTATTTGGATTTGCGAGAAAAAAAGCGTTTTTGATAATTGAAGTAATGGTTTGTGTATTGAAAAAATATCAGAAGCGT
>JAKSPF010000139.1 GCA_024405065.1 Sphaerochaetaceae bacterium
ATTTTTCAGCTGATTCATATTCTATCCTCCAAATAATGTTTTTTTTAATCATATTACCCCCTCCCCAGTAAAAAATCAAAATTTTTTTATGTCTCACTTTCCTTTATGTCTCATTATGTTCAAGGTATTGAATTCTGTTCGGGTGGTTGATGCTTTGTTTCCGGAAAGCATACTACCTTTGCAGGTGTTTCAGAGGTATCAATGTATTCCTTTTCTTCAAGCGTCTCATAAAGCATGACCGCTTTGTTGTACCCTATATCAAGTTTTCTCTGGATGTAGAAAACAGTAACTTCTCCTCTTTCCGCTGCCAGTCTCCATGCAGCATCAAGCAGTTCATCATAACTTCTTTCATCCTTTTTTTCAGGTTCAAACTGTATTGTTTCCAGTAGATTTTTCATTCTGTGATTTGCTTCACTCAAATCGTAAAGAATAATATTCATATCCTGCCACAATTCAAAAAACTCTTTGTTTGCAGGGCTGTTTTCGGGATATAACCGCAAGCCTTTTCCGTTCAAATTGCACATGTCGTCCCTGATATATCCCAAATACATCTCTATGCTTTTGATTGAATGACTCATATCAACCGGACAGGCATTGTAAACATCCGTCTCAAAAATATCTCTCAATTCGGAATGTGCCGCAAAAATACTGTCAATTGCACGATTATTCTCTCCGGCATACGCTTTCAGTCTGTTTATACATTCTTCCAAGACCGACACGTTGAGGTTGATGTTTGATGCAATAAAGTCCTTCACTTCTTCACTTATCAGTAAGTGCTGTCTTTCCGCCAAAGCTGACAGTATGGCAATTTTTGCAATAAATTCAGGTTTCTGAACTTTTGAAAGTTCCTCCGTAAAAGAAGTTTCGGATTTCATCTGGTCTCCTTTTTTTCCGTGATTTTCTCTGCATCGGATACGGAAAAATTTTCTTCTGCCACGGTAATGAGGTTCTTGATTTCTGAAATAAGCATTACCAGTTCGTTCTTTACATCACCCATGTTTTTAACCGAAGCAGGAAGATGTCCCCAGTTTGAAATACGGTTTATGCATCGATCACAGGAATTGCAATCATGAAATGCAGTACACAAACCTACAAGAAGGTTTGCCGCCTCTTTTTCATTTCCCTTTATCAGACAATTTTTCAGAATCTCAAAATTTGTTGTCATACGTCATTCCCTTAAAATTACGTGCAGTTCCGGTTCGCCCGGATAAATTGCTCCACGTTTCGGTCAAAATTAACGGAAAATATGTTGCATTGTTGTTACACAATTTAAAAATTTTTTCAGGATTTATGAAGTGTATGACCTATTCAAATAAAGGTTCAAGTTAAAAACAATTTGCTATTTTTGTTTGACAACTTCAAACATCGTATGCTTTACTGAGATTACAATATTACTCTAAGGAGAAAAAAACATGAAAAAAGCTATTATCATGCTTCTTGTCGTTGCAATGGCATTGACAAGTGTTTTTGCACAAGGTGCAGGAGAATCTAAGTATCCTTCAAAGCCTGTAACTGCAGTTGTCGGTTGGTCAGCTGGCGGTGGTGCAGATATCGTATTCAGAGCACTTGCAGACGTATTTCCGAAATATGCAGACGGTCAGACAATGGTTGTAAAGAACCAGCCGGATGCTGCAGGTGTTCCTGCAATCACGGAATTCAAGAATGCTCCGGCTGATGGTTATCAGATTCTTCACTGGAACGTTGCACACCTTATCAAGACTCATATGAATAAGGTTCCTTTCACAGCAACAGAATTTATTCCTGTATGTCAGGTTGTAGCATCTTACAACTACCTCGTAGTAAGAAAAGATGCAAAGTGGAATACACTTGCAGATATTATCAAAGATGCTAAGGCTAATCCTAAGACAATCAGAATGGGTAATGCCGGAGCCGGTGGCGGAAACCATCTTGCAGCTCTTCTTTTTGAGCAGCAGGCCGGAGCTGAATTCAACCACATGCCTTTTAAAGGCGGCGGACCTGCTATTACTGGTCTTCTTGCCGGTGACTGTGATGTTGTTATGGCAAACGCACCTGAAGGAATTGCAAACGTACAGGGTGGAGAACTTAAGATTCTCGCTGTATTCAGCCAGAAGAGACTTGATGCAGTATCAGATGCTCCTACAGGACTTGAACAGAAATTTGATCTTGTTCTTGAACAGTGGAGAGGTGTCGTAGTACCTCAGGGAACACCTGCTGATGTTGTAAAGAAACTTGAAGGTATCTTCAAGAAGTGTGTTGAAGATCCTGCTTATGTTGAAGCAATGAATAAACTTGGTTCAGTCGCAGTTTTCAAGACAGGCGAAGAATACGGCAAGATGGTCGCTGAAGATGATGCTCGTTACGAGAAAATCATCAAAGAAGGCGGTTTCGGAGATAAATATAAATAATCTTTGATTCTTTGATTACCATTTCGGGGTTGCTGTGTGTTTGCTCATCCGGCAACCCTTTTTTTGAAAGAGGAGTCTATTGTGAAAAAAACAAATCGTGCTGATTTCTGGACCGGAATCAGTCTGATAGTTCTCGGTATTCTTGTCTGGATTATCACTAGAGATATGCCGGCAACTGAGCTGGGAATCAATCCCGGGTCATACCCAAGATTTATAGGAATGCTTCTGGTAATTCTGGGAATTATTGAATCCGTTTCAAACATTAAAGGTGGATATCCTGAAAAAGGTGAGAAAGTTGATTGGAAAAAGTTTTCCCTTACAGCAATTCTTGCCGTAGGCACTTTTGTATACGTGAAGCTTCTTAAACTTGTAGGCTTTCCGATTCTGACTCCGTTCTTCATGTTCGGTGTCATGAAGCTTTTCGGATACAAGAATAACTTAAAAGGAGCAATAATCAGTGTGATTTTTGCAGAAGGAATTTTCTTCCTGTTCTATAAAGTATTCATGATTTTCCTTCCTTTGGGATTTTTAGGTTGACGGGAGGTAGAGTATGTGGTCGTTTTTATCAGGTGGTCTTGCACTTATCTTCCAGCCGTTTAACTTTATTTTAATTGTATTCGGCGTTGTTATGGGAATCATCATCGGTGCCCTTCCCGGTCTTACAGCCTCTATGGGTATCATCCTGCTTCTTCCTATGGTTTACAGACTCCCTGCAAACCAGTCACTTCCGATGCTTTGCGGACTCTTCTGCGGAGGAATGTACGGCGGTTCAATTTCTGCCATTCTTCTGAATACGCCGGGGGCTCCAAGTGCATCTGCAACAGTTATTGACGGTTATCCTCTGTGTCAACAGGGAAAAGCCGGAAAAGCTTTGGGAATCTCAATCACCGCTTCATTTATCGGTGGTCTTATTTCAACAATCTGTTTGATTACAATTGCCCCTGCACTTGCAAAAGTTGCTCTTTCATTCAATGCTGCAGACTATTTTTCACTTTCAATTTTCGGACTTACAATCATGGCTTCCGCTTCTGGAAAGAATGTTATCAAGGGTCTTATTGCAGGTTGTATCGGTTTGCTCGCAAGCTGTGTGGGTATTGATGGTATTGTCGGTGTCAACCGTCTTACATTCAATAACATCCATCTTGCGGGTGGATTTGCAATTCTTCCTGTCCTCATTGGAGTTTTTGCAATTTCAGAAGTTCTCAAACAGGTTCAGAATCCTCTTAAACAAGGTGAGATAATCCAACAGGTTAATCATATTGTTCCTTCTTGGAAGGAAATCAAAACAATTGCTCCTGCCACTATTGTTTCATCACTCATCGGAACTGT
>JAKSPF010000014.1 GCA_024405065.1 Sphaerochaetaceae bacterium
GCCCGGACGAATCTACCTTTGTAAAATCTTCTTCATAAAGATCTATGATTTCTCTCTTCACATCATCCACTGCCTGTAAGTTGTTTTTTTCAATATATGTTGCTATAGCTTGAGGCATTCCGCCGATTAGCATATACAACCTGAAAATACGCATAAGCTTTCTATGTAATGCGTTTCCTGCATTCTTTTTATTTTTCAGTAAAGTCCTTATTGTTGAGGCAGTAACATCATCTTTTATTGCCCAAAGGAATTCTTCAAAATCCATCGGGTACATTGATATCTTATGTTCCTCGCTTGGAATCAAAATATTCTTAGTATTTTTCCTTATGGATATAAGCGAGCCGGTTTCAATGTACCTGTACCTTCCGTCTGCAACAAGGTACTTGATTGCCTGTCTGGCTTTCGGACACAGTTGTACCTCGTCAAAAATGATTACAGACTCTTTTTCGTATAATCTTACTCCGGTAAACTGCTGAAGTTGCAGAAAGAAAAAATCCAAATCATACATATCTTCAAACAAATCAATAATTTCCCTGCCGGTATGGGCAAAATCTACAAGGATATATGACTTAAATTCTCTTTTGGCAAATTCTTCCACAATTGTTGATTTTCCGACACGTCTGGCTCCTTTTACCAAAAGTGCATATTTATCACTGCGGTTTTCTTTCCACTCAAGAATTTCAGAATAAATCTTTCTTTTGAATATCGGATAATCCATATAATACCTCATCCTCTAAAAGTGAGTATAACGCAAATCCCCATTCATAGAAACCTTAAAATTACGCAAATCCCCATTAAATTCGCTACGAATACCGGTTACTGTGTGCAAATATGAAAAAAGTCATTTGAAAAAGTTGCCCGATATGTCAAAAAGTCCTTTGAAAAAATTGCCTGATGTATCAAAAAGTCCCTTGAAAAAGTTGTCTTCGGGCTTTATTCTGTATTCAGTCGGTGAATTGAATGTTGCAACGTAAGATTGAAAAAAGACTGGTAGAGTGGAAAAATACTCCCGGGCATAAGCCTCTTATCATCAAAGGATGCCGTCAGTGCGGTAAGACGTATTCGGTTCTTGATTTTGCAAAGAAAAACTATGAAAGTGTTGTCTATCTTAATTTTTTTAAAAATGAAGACTACGCATCCGTTTTTTCCGGATCGCTTGATGTTGACCGCATAATAATGATGATTTCTGCGGTATTGGGAAAAGATGCCGATTTCATCCCGTATAAAACAGTCTTGATTCTTGATGAAATTCAAGAATGTGCGGAAGCAAGAACAGCACTTAAATTTTTTCATATAGACGGAAGATTTGATGTAATCGGTACCGGTTCGCTGCTTGGAGTTCAGGGATACGGAAAAAAAATTGAGCCCAAATCAATTCCTGTAGGTTATGAAACACTTGAAACGATGTATCCTTTGGATTTTGAGGAGTTTTTGCTGGCAAACGGAATACAGACGGCTTTGATTGAAGAACTGAGAACACACCTTGACAGTATGCAACCTGTTCCTGAGGCAATTCATAAAAGACTCAGGGAACTTATGCTTGAGTATGTTGTTGTGGGCGGTATGCCTGAAGCAGTGCAGGAATTTGTAAATACAAAACAGATGGATAGGGTTCTGAAAATACAACGCAACATTGTAAACGATTATCAAGATGATATGGTGAAGTATTCCGACGACAAAAATAAGTCAAAGATACGTCAATGTTTTCAGTCAATTCCGATGCAATTAAGCAAAGAAAACAAAAAATTTCAGTATTCAACTGTTAAAAAAGGTGCAACTTCTTCCGATTTTGACGGTAGTTTACAGTGGATTGAAGATGCAGGAATAATAAGTCGCTGTTACAATATGACAATTCCGGAACTTCCGCTTGCAGGAAATGCAATAAGTGACATTTTCAAGGTATATATGCAGGATACCGGACTGTTTGTAAGTATGCTTGAAGATGGGACACAGTTTGATATTCTCAAAGGGAATCTGTACGGTTACAAAGGGGCAATCTTTGAAAATCTTGTAGCTGACTTTTTTGTAAAAATGGGTAGAAAACTTTACTATTACCGTAAAGATTCAGGTCTTGAAATTGATTTTGTAATAAGGTGGAGAGGTGAGTGTGTTCTTGTTGAATCAAAGGCAACTACCGGAAATGTGAAAAGTACGAAAACAATCCTCAACCATCCAGAAAAATATCACATAAACAAAGCAATAAAACTCGGTGATTACAATATCGGTTTTGATAGAAAAATACTTATATTGCCTATGTACATGGGGTTTCTGCTGACTGAGACATAAAAGAGCAACTTTCAAGAGCCAATTGCAAAATAATTTTGCAATTGGCTCTCAAAAATAAAACCCTATTGTCTGAACAATTCGGACAGCAGGGTGATTTTTATTAGGTTTTTCTGTGTGAAGATTAGAGGTTGAAGTCTGCAAGAGAGATTGACTTTACGGTATAATCGTACTGCACATCGTTGATTACAAACTTCTTGTTTTCGCCTACGGTCATATTGTAAATCTTCAATCCGAGCGGTGCCTGAAAGTTAAGAATGTTCTTTTCAGGATTTGATTCCCACGGACCTAAAACAGTATAAGAAATATCCTTTCCCGTTTTGTTGTCCGTGAATACAACTTTTGTACCGAATTCAACGTAGTTTGTATCAACATCTTCCGGATTCACAATCTTTGCAATATCAATTTCATCGGTAAGTTTATTCATCATGAAATTGAGGTTTTTCTGCTTGTCCTTTGCATACTGGTATTCGGCATTTTCTCTGAGATCCCCCAAATCACGTGCTGTACCGATTTCCTTTGAATTTTCAGGTATTTCAACATTCATGATGTGATCAAGTTCGGCACTTTTTGCGTTGAACATCGCACGTGTGCAAAGGAACCCCTTGGGAATCATTCTGCCGGTATCAACAACATCTTCCTGTTTACCGATTATTACATCACAATCTTTTCTCTTCTGGAGGATAAAATGTTTTGTACCGACTTTCTTATCATCGTCAAGACCGGGTATGTTTTCAATAAATGAATACATCCTTCTTGCAGATGCCGTATCACAATCTGAAAGAAATGAAAAAAGTTCCTGATCTCCCCAGATTTCATCAATAAGTTGCTTAGCTCTTATTCTGTTGTTCTGAGCATCAACATCATGCATCAATTTTCCCTGTACAAAAGAAAGTAACTGAATTTTCACAGTAAGCTGACTTTCCGGATCGGACTTTGCCTTTTTCCAATCTGAAGATGAAAGATTTTTAAACAGGAAAAGGAGAAAATCCGGGTCTGACTGATAATTTTCAAGTGCGTCTGAGATTATACTGTTGAGTTTTCTGGCTGAATCATTACGTATACATTCAATGATGTATGTTGAAGGATTTACATGGAGCATACCCTCAAGAACTTCCGGCCATTTTTCATCACATTCCACTATGCTGTCAATGTAAGCACGTCTGAGTTCGGAATCGGAAATTTCACCGTAAATTTCAACTGCCTCTTCTCCTGTAAGTTTTGTATATCTGTCTGAGAACGTTCCGTCAAGATGAATAAAATTCATCTTCTGTTTGTTTTTAAAGTTATCAAGAATAAGGAAAGAACAGATTCCGGTATAGGAAGAAGAAACGGTTTCTCTTTCAAAATACTCAAGCATCTTGATGAATTCGTCACTGTCTGTGATTCCGTTCTTTCTGATAAAATCCTTGACAATATCGTATTTGTTGAAAAAACCTTTTTCTCTGTGGAATACCTGGAGTGCTTTTTCTTCAAATGTTATCGGTGTATCTCTCAAAATGAAGATGTCATTTGATTCATCCGATGTTGAAAAAAACGGATTTGATGACAATTCTTTTTTGGCTGCAACCATCCATGTGCTCCATTCAGAATCTTTAAGAACAGAAGGAACAAGCTCTGCTTTGATTTGCTTGAATGTTGCCTGTCCGTTGAAGGAAGAGAGAAGCATTCTGAGTCCCCATTCCGTATTGTCCATAAGATGCTGTTTGATCTTATCTGCAGGTGCACCGGCTTTCAGTACCAATATGTGTTGCTTGGGTAAGATTTTGAGAGAAGAGAAAGCCATGTTGCAACTCATTGTGTGAAGTTCTTTTTTTGACAGAAACTGAATCTGCATCTGATCCTGTTCTATTTTTCTTATTCTGCCGAGTTTCCATGTATTGTGATAAACAAAAGCTCCTTCAATAAATTCAATTTCTTTTTCAAAATTTGTTACAGCTTTGTCGGCATCCAGATAGTTTGAAAGCAAACCTGTATTTTCCAGACAATATTCAAGTCTCGGATTTTCGGCGTAGTTTTCACGGAACAGACCGGAGATTTTTTCAGCTGCTTTTTTATCGTTAGGAGAAAGTGAAAGAATTTTTTTCAGAATTGCTATCTTTGAATTGATGTCAAAGTCACCTTTTTCAAATGCTTCATCAAGAAAGTAAACTCCTTTATCATTACCGGCAGTTTGTGCAATTCTTGTGGCAAGGCTGATTATGTACTGGGCATTGTCACCTTTCAAGTTTATTATCTTGGGCCACGGAGCTTTAATTGAGGACAAATCGGAAGCATTGATGTGTCTCAGAATCACTCTTTTGTACATATTAAGGGCAGTCTGGTTGTCTCCTGCTTCTTCGTAATGTTCGGCAAGTTGATAAAACACATCTGTTTCACTTCGGTCTGTTTTGATGAGGTGTTCCCAAGTTGCTACTTTTTTATCCACTTCACCTTTGATTGAATAACAATCTGCAAGAGCTTTTAAGACATAGGGACTGTCACTGAACGTAAGCATGAGTTCTGCAACATAAATTGCAATATCAATTTTACCTTCGCGATAAAAATCATCAAAAACCGAGAGTATATATTTATCATCAATCGGATGTTTACCGCATAATCCAATAACAAACCTTGGCACAATCGGTGACTTTGATGCGTTCTCTATTGTTCCCTCACACAAGGTTTTAAGGGTTACCCGTTCTTCCGGATCTTTGAGTTGATAAACAAGTTGCTGAATGTTTTTCAGTTCTTCAACATTCAGAGATGATACATTTGCACAAAGCCATACATCATCCTTAATCATTGACCTTACTTTCTTTGCGTCATATTTTGCACTCATTTTCAGCCTCCTGTTTCACTTCTGTTGTAAGTGTAAAAACAAACCGAACAGACTCTCGGTCTGCTCGGAATTTGCTATGCGATTTGTTTATGAGTATGATAATATATCGCCATTCCTATTTCAATGATTGCGTTTAGGAATTTTCAAAACTCCTTCATAAATTTTGCAGTAAAACAGCAAAATTTGGAAAAAATCTGTATAAATGTTAAGCATTTTATGATTATCAGGTTGTTTTTTAGTGTCGCAAAATGTTATTATCAAACACATGGAAAAAAAAATTACAGTTGCACCGTCAGTACTTTCTGCCGATTTTTCGGATATGAAAAAGGTATTGAACGAAATAGAAAACTCAGGGGCAGGGTGGGTTCACCTTGATGTTATGGACGGATGTTTTGTTCCGAATCTGACGTTCGGACCTAAGTTCATTAAGGATATAAGAGAACATTCAAATCTTTTTTTTGACGCTCATCTTATGATTGTACATCCGGAAAAATTTGTTGATGAATTTGCCGATGCCGGTTGTGATTCAATAACGGTTCATGCTGAGGCTTGTTCTGATCTCAGAGATATTTTATTGAAAATAAAAGACAGAGGCTGCCGGTGCGGTGTTGCAATAAAACCCGCAACTCCCGTCTCGGAAATTGAAAACGTACTTGATATTGCCGATATCGTTCTTGTAATGACAGTTGAACCCGGTTTCGGAGGACAGCAGATAAAAAAGGAATGTTTTGAAAAAATCAGAAAACTGGTTTCATTGAGAAACGGAAGAAACTACGTAATTTCAGCAGATGGAGGATTAAAACCCGAAGTCATAGACGAAGCAGTTCTTGCGGGACTTGATGTTGCAGTTACCGGATCGGCTTTTTTCAAGGCACCTGACAAGGTAGGGTTTGTTAAAATGATGTCAGAGGGCAGTCAAAAATGAAGGCTGTTGTTCAGAGGGTAAAAGACGCCTGTGTTGAAGTTGACGGAGAAAAAACAGGCAGCATAGATTACGGTTTACTCATTTACCTCGGTATAAGTGACTGTGATACTGAAGATACGTGCATAAAAATGGCTGATAAAATATCAAAACTCAGGATATTCCGCGATAATTCAGACAAAATGAATCTCTCCGTGAAGGATTGCGGAGGTTCTTTTTTGGTAATCAGTCAATTCACTCTTTTTGCAGACATATCACAGGGGAACAGACCTTATTTCGGTAATGCAGGAAAGCCTGAGCACGCAGAAAAGCTTTACCGTTGTTTTATGGAGATTCTCAGAAAAAAGGGCAATGAAGTTGCTTGTGGAGTATTCGGTGCACACATGAATGTCAGGTATACAAATGACGGACCTGTTACAATCTGTATTGATTCGGACGAACTTTTCAATAAAGGGTAATTCACAGGAAAATTTTTCAAAAAATAAATTATTTCTGTTTTTTTGCAGTTATAATATGCGAGGAGAAATTATATGGCAAAAGAAAACATCAGCGAAAAAAACGAAAACGAGATTCTTAAGCATAAGCTTGAAGCACTGGAAGCTGCAAAGCTGCAAATTGACAAGGAATTCGGAAAGGGCTCTTTAATGAGACTCGGTGACAGTACAATCGGAAGTAACATTGAGGTTATCCCGTCAGGTTCTATCCTCATTGATGAAGCACTGGGAGTCGGAGGTTACCCGAAGGGACGTATCATTGAGATTTACGGTCCGGAATCCTCAGGTAAGACAACCCTTGCTCTTCATGCAATAGCCCAGTCACAGAAAGCCGGAGGCATTGCAGCATTCATTGATGCTGAACATGCTCTTGATCCGGTTTTTGCAAGAAAGATAGGAGTGAATACCGATGAACTTTGGATCAGCCAACCGGATAGCGGAGAGCAGGCTTTGGAGGTTGCCGAGTCACTTGTGAGAAGCGGAGCGGTAGATATAATTGTGGTGGACTCCGTTGCTGCGTTGACACCTCAGGCAGAACTTGAGGGAGATATGGGAGATTCTCATATGGGTCTTCAGGCAAGGCTAATGAGTCAGGCATTAAGAAAACTCACAGGAATTCTTGCAAAGAGCAAGACCACAATAATCTTTATCAACCAGATCAGAATGAAAATAGGGGTGATGTTCGGAAACCCGGAAACAACGACAGGTGGAAACGCTCTGAAATTCTACAGTTCCGTAAGAATGGAAGTGCGTAGAATTGAGACTATTTCAAAGGGATCCGATGATTGTATAGGTAACAGAATAAGAATCAAAATTGTAAAAAACAAGGTTGCCCCTCCGTTCAGAAAAGTGGAACTTGATCTTTATTTCAATGAGGGGATTTCATACGCAGGCGGAATTCTTGACGGTGCTGTGAAGTACGGAATAATTGAAAAAACGGGTGCATGGTTCTCCTTCGGCGGAGAGAAAATCGGTCAGGGAAGAGACAATGTCATTCAATATCTCAAGGATAATTCTGAAATGACAAAAGATATTGAGGAAAAACTGAGGAAGATTATGTTCAGCGGCGGAACAGAGACTCCTGCTGAAGAAAAGTAAATGTTTGAATTTTCCACTCCTGCATACAACGGACCTCTTGATCTTCTTCTTGCTCTCATTCAGAAAAATGAAGTGAATATTTATGATATTCCGATTGCTATGATTACGGAGCAGTTCCTTGAGTATATTCACAAGGCAGGAGAGATAGGCATTCAGGATTTGAGTGACTTTTACAAAATGGCTGCAGAGTTGATATACATCAAAAGTCAGATGCTGATTCCCAAGGATCTTGAGTTTGATGAAGAATATCTTGACCCTCGTTCCGAGCTTGTTGAAAGACTTCTTGAGTATTCAAAGTTCAGAAAGTACTCTGAGCTTCTTCTCGGAAATGAAACTCAGGATGATTTTGTAATAGAACGCAAACCTACAGAGTTCATTCTTCCGTTTGATGACAGTGATTTGTGGGGTGATTCAACCGTACAGGATCTTCTTGATACATACATACGACTGTTTTCTTCAGTCCAAAGCGTTTCCGAAAAAGTATTCAATGTTTATGAGGAAGTTTCAGACAAGGAAAAGATTGCTCTTATGAATGAACTGCTTGAAAAGCAGGACAGTATAATGTTCACGGATCTTTTCAAAGATAAACGGACACCGATGCATATAATCTGCGCCTTTCTTGCAGTACTTGAAGCAGTGAAGGATAAGATGGTTCTTGTAGATCAGCCGGTTTTATTCGGAGACATGACAATTACCAGACGTCCGGAAGACTGGAATCCGAATCTTGCAGATTCGTATGACTCAACTTATGATGAAATGGAGTCAAAAAAATATCGTGTGGAACCCGATAATTTTTCTGTTATGGATGATGAAAACGTTTCGTCAGAAGAGCATGTGTCCGAAAAACAGAAGGAAATCATAACTGATGATCTTGAATAATGATGCAAGGCTCATAGAAGCTATTTTATTTCTTGAAAACGAACCTCTGAGTACTGAGCAGCTTTCTTCAATGACAGGACTGACGGAGATTGAAGTCTCTCAGGCTCTTGCTGATATTACAGATGTTTTCTTTTCAGACGATCACGGTCTTGTGCTCTCGGAATCTTCAGGCTTTTATCGCTTTGCACCTGCTCCGAATCTTGTTGAAAAACTGAGAAAGTGTTACGGAAAAAAAGTAGGAAAGGGACTGTCCAGAACCGCAGTGGAGATTCTTTCAATAATTGCCTATTCACAACCCGTAACCAGAAGAAGAATTGAAGAAATCAGGGGAATCAACTCTGATTCAATGATAAGAATGTTGAGGGAACGGGAATATATCAGGGTTTGCGGTAGAGCAAAAGCACCGGGTTTTCCGTGTCTTTATGAAACGACCGGAAGATTTTTACATACTTTCAATCTTGACTCGGTAAAAAATCTTCCCAGACTTTCTGATATTGACAGACAACGTTTTGAAAAATCATCTGAAGATGATGCCATACCGTCAGCTGATGACTAAATTCGTTGTATTCTGTATAATGGTAATTAATGACCCTGAATGATAATGCACGGCTTGTAGAAGCCATTCTGTTTCTTGAGAATGTGCCCCTTTCAGTTGAAACGATATCCTCGATGACAGGTCTTTCCGAAGCCGATGTAAACAAGGCTCTTGCCGATATTTCAGAAATTTTTTTTGTTGATGGTCATGGCTCTGCCCTTGTAGAGTCGGAGGAAAGCTATCAGTTTGTACCATGTACCAATCTCAATGAGAGATTGAAATCGTGTTACAGCAAAAAGGTTGATAAAAGAATCTCCAAGGCAGCAATTGAGACTTTAGCTATTATTGCCTACTCGCAACCGGTTACAAGAAGTGAAATAACAAAAATGAGAGGTGGTGTTAAGTCTGATTCCATTGTCAGAATTCTGAGAGAACGGGAATTTATAAAAGTTGTAGGCAGAAAAGATATTGAGGGTCATCCGTGTCTCTACGGAACAACAAGAAAGTTTCTTTACAGTTTCAACCTACACTCAATTGAAGAATTGCCGAAGCCCACTCAGGAAGCTGTGAAAAAAATAACGGGGAAACAAGAACATGAAAATTGACTATCCTGTAAGACTTCAAAGTTATATGGCTAAGTCCGGGCTCGGTTCCAGACGTTCTTGCGAGCAGATAATACTTCAGGGAAGAGTGACAATCAACGGCAAGAAGATTATTGAACTCGGAACAAAGGTGAATGAAGGTGACATTGTTTGTGTAGATGATGTACTTGCAGAGCCGGAAAACAAAGCGTATTACTTTGTACTGAATAAACCGCGAGGTTTTGTCTGTACCAATTCAGATCCTAACGAGACAGCTTATGCCCGTGATCTGATTGATATTGAAGACAGACATCTGCTGTTCAACATTGGAAGACTGGATAAAGATTCTCAAGGTATGATTTTTTTTACGAATGACGGTGATTTTGCAAATCTTGTAATGCATCCGTCATCGGAAATTGAAAAGGAATACATAGTCAGAACGGACATTGATATCATAAAAAAAGATATGGATGATGCCTACAGGGGTCTTGTAAGACCATATAGAATCAAATCCTACAGGATTCTTGATAAAAGAGAGGTTTCCGTTGTTCTTACCGAAGGAAAAAATCGGGAAATAAGGAAACTGTTTGAAATTCTCGGATACGAGGTCAGGAGACTTAAAAGAATACGAATAGGTACTGTCTCTTTGGGAGATTTACCGATAGGAAAATACAGAAAACTGTTGAAATCGGAAATATGCAGTCTTGAAAATTCTGCAAAAGGTGTCGGAAATGGTAATAGCAATTGACGGACCGGCTGGTGTCGGAAAAAGTTCATTGGCAAAAATCATTGCAGGTAAACTCGGATTTTATTATCTGAATTCAGGTAATTTTTATCGCGCAATAACCTTGAAAGTTTTAAGAAGCAACATTGATCCGAATGATGCTTCAGAGGTTGAAAAACTTGCTTCAAAAGCTGTTTTTGAAATTATTAACGGCAGATTCTTCCTTGACGGTAATGATGTTGAAGATAGTCTTCATACTCCTGAAATTGATTTGAATGCATCAAAAATCTCTGTTAATCCGGAAGTGAGAAAGATTGTTAACGAAAGAATTTTTGAACTTACCGGAAAACTTGATATTATTGCAGAAGGCAGGGATATGACTACGGTTGTGTTCCCTGATGCGGATTACAAATTTTTCTTTGATGCACGTCCGGAAATCCGGGCACAGCGCAGGTTCGCACAGAATCCGGATGCAATGCCCTATGAAAAAGTACTTGCCGAAATCAACGAAAGAGATAAAATAGACAAAAACAAGCCTGTCGGGGGACTGAAGATTGCAAAAGACTCTCTGTATATTGATACATCTGACTTGACCATAAACCAAGTTTGTGAGAAAGTACTAAATACACTAAACGGCAATACATCAAGTATTGGTAAATCAAAGGATCAGGAGAAAAAAATGTCTGAAGAAAAAGAACTGGAAAACAAGGATGCTCAGATGCAATCAATTATGCAGGAGGAGTATCTTAAATCTCTTGATGGAATCGAAGACGGTCAGCTCGTTACCGGTACTGTAGTTCAGGTCAATAACGAGTATGTGTTTGTTGATGTCGGCTACAAGTCAGAAGGTAGAATTCCCCTTGAGGAATTTGAAGATATACCGTCTGCCGGCGATTCTGTCGTGGTTTTAATTGTAAGTAAAGAAGGAAAGGGCGGTCAGCTTATTCTTTCAAAAAAACGGGCGGATTTGAGGGCACGCGGAGAAGAACTCAGGCAAGCGGCAGAAGAGAAGACCCCTGTACTCGGTAAGTTTGTAAAGGTCATAAAAGGCGGATTTGAGGTTGATTTGGGATCTGATTATTCAGGTTTCTGTCCGCTTTCAAAGGCAGATGTTTACAGAACCGAAAATCCGGAAGCTCTCATCGGTCTTTCGGATTACTTCATTGTTGAGAAGTTCCACGGTGGAAATAAGCTTAAGAGTGTTGTTTCAAGACGTGGCTATCTTGAAAAAAAGATTAAAGAAAACAAAGAGAAGTTTTTTTCAACTGTAAAAATCGGTGATGTTGTTGAAGGAGTTGTCAAGTCATTCACAAGTTTCGGTGCTTTCATTGATTTGGGTGGTTTTGACGGATTACTTCATCTTAAGGATATGTCATGGGGGCATGTAAACAGACCTCGTGATTTTGTAAAGAAGGGTGAAAAGGTTCAACTGAGATTGAAAGAAATAAATTCTGAGACAAAGAAAATCAATCTTTCCCTCAGAGATATGCAGGAAAATCCGTGGAACACTTTTGAGCAGAAATTCAAAGTAGGTGATGTTATAACTGCTCCGGTTACAAAAATGACTTCATTTGGAGTGTTTATTGAAATTGCCCCGGGTATTGAGGGTCTTGCTCACATTTCCGAACTCAGCTGGACAAAGAGAATCACGGATCCAAAAGAAATTCTTAACGTGGGTGATGTTGTCCAGTGTAAGATTCTCGGCTATGACCTCGGAGAGAGTCGTGTTTCTCTCGGGATAAAACAACTCAAAGATAATCCGTGGGATTCAATTTCAGACAGATATCCGATCGGTACTGTTCTTTCCAGACCGGTTGTGAAAATTACCAATAGCGGTGCGTTTGTCAATCTTGAAGAAGGGATTGACGGTTTTCTCCATGTTGATGATGTTTCTTGGACAAAGAAAATCAAGAATATGTCATCGTTTTGCAAAGAAGGTGACACAATAGATGTTACAGTTACCAGAGTTGAGCCGGAACACAGAAGAATAAGGCTCGGTGTAAAGCAAATGGGGGATAATCCGTGGCAGAGTCTCAAGAGCGGATATCCGAGATATTCGGTAATAACCGGTACAGTTTCCAATGTTACTGATTTCGGTGTTTTTGTAAAAGTTGACGGAGATATTGAGGGGCTCATAAGTAAATTTAACCTTGTCGGGCCGGATGAGGAGTATTCTGATGCTGTCCTCAAGAGGTACAAAGAGGGAGATTCTGTAACCGCAATGGTCATTGATGTTGATCCTAAGAATCAGAAATTGTCACTTTCAATTAAAGAAATGATTAAGCGTAATCAGGAATCTGAAGTTGAGAGGTATATGTCAAATTCTGACAGTGATGATGTTGTTACGATTGCTGATCTTATTAAGGAGAAGTAATCAATGGCTGATAAGAAAAAAATCAAACGTGAGGATAAACTCACTGCCGAACAGAAGCTCATTGACAGAATCTCTGATTTTCTTGTTCTCAACAGAAAGTATATACTTACTGTTTTTGCTGCGGTTGTTGTTGTAATTGTTATTGCAGTTATTGCCACTGCAGCGTTGAAAAGTTCAAGAGATAAGGCTTTTGAAAGGGTTATGAATCTTTCAGATAAAGCGGCTGAGGCAATACAGGATGAGAATCTTGATGCAAGTACTTACATTGAGGAAATAAGTAAGGAAATCAAAGGTTCTTCCTATGCTTCAGTAAAGGCCGCATATACATTGGGACAGATTTATTATTCGGAAAAAGACTATAAGAGCGCTTACGAAGCTTTTATGAATGCCTATAACCTGAATAACGGAATTTACCTTGCTCCTTTGGCTTTGATCAATGCCGCTGCGAGTGCAGAAGCAAATGGAGATGTCAACAGGGCGCAGGAAATTTACAATCAGGTAGCTGACATGAAAGAATCAGGAGTTGAGGCAAAAGCAATGTTCAACAGTGCCCGTATCAGTATTCAGCAGAATGATAATGCACTTGCAAAGGCTTATCTGCAACAGCTTGTTGATAACTGTCCGAATTCAGAATATGCTCTACTTGCTAAAAATATGTTGAATGTTCTGTAATAATACGGAACGTGTAAAATTATGAAAAACAGACGTTTCAAAATCAGCTTATATTTGATGATTTTTGTTACGTCTGTTTTTTTTATTTCCTGTGGTGAGCCGTCTTTCTGTACTCTTAACAATGTGAAAATTCAGAATATAAGAGAATCTGATGTTAAATTTGATGTTATTGGAACGGAAGAAGATCTGAGTATGGTTACTGACGGTCCCGGACTTCTTGTATTTTACTATATCTCTGAGGAAAAAAATAATTTCAGTGCAACAACATCCCTTGTACGAACAGAGTTCAAATCATTGACTACGTATGGGTTCAGATTTTCCGATTCAGATAACTACAATAGTTTTATTTTTGAGCTGAAAGAAAGTTCTGAAGATATAAAACAGTTTTACGCTTTTGCACAGAAAACCGGAAGAAGGGTTGAAGCAAATGCCTATTGCCGAAATCTTTTTCCATTTATTTCAGGGAAAAACATAAATAAAACATTTTTTATAAAATCAGCAGAAGAAAACGATCCCGATGACACGGGTCTGACAAAAAAATTCATTCTGTCTGACGGGATTGAAGAGGTTGCTTTATACAGT
>JAKSPF010000140.1 GCA_024405065.1 Sphaerochaetaceae bacterium
AACATGAATTTGAAAAGGTTGGCGGTGAAAAAACAATGAAAACGGATGTGCGTCTTATTGCCGCCACCAACAGGAACTTGGAACAGGCAATGAAAAACGGCACTTTCAGGGAAGACCTTTACTACAGACTTAATGTTGTAAGGCTTGAAGTTCCGCCTCTCAGGGAAAGAAAAGAGGATATTTTCATACTTGCCATGGAATTTCTGAACTCTTTTTCCAAAGAAAACAATAAAAAAATTGAAGGGTTTTCAAACGAGGTCAGAGCGGCACTGTGCGGGTATGATTGGCCCGGAAACATAAGAGAATTACGTAACTGCATTGAAAGCGCCGTAGTTATGAGCAGAACACCTGTCATTGAGTTAAGTGATCTTCCGCCGGCTGTCAGTCGTGCAAAAAATGACGGTGAGATTCTGATTCCTGCCGGTTCGTCAATGTATGATGCCGAGAAGATGATAATACTCGGTACGCTTGATTGTTGTAAAGGTGACAAATCAAAGAGTGCAGATGTCCTCGGTATCGGTAGGAAAACCGTTATCAGAAAGATTGCGGATTATGAAAGAAGAAATTGATGGACAGAGATGACGTTGTCGGGATTTTTGATGAAAACGGGCTGCTGAGCAATTTTGTTGAAAATTTTGAATTCCGTGAAGACCAGATGAACATGGCTCTTGATGTTCTTTCTGCGTATCAAAGACCTTCAGTTGTTGCAATAGAAGCGGGAACCGGTATAGGCAAAAGTTTTTCATATCTTGTTCCTGCGTTGGAGTTTGCGTTTGCCGATTCTGAGGATAGAACCGTGATTGCAACTTCAACCATAAATCTCCAGAAACAGCTTTTGGAAAAAGATCTGCCTGTCCTTTTTGAAATGTTCGGAAAACGGTGCAATGTTGCCATTGCCGTAGGGAGAAGCAACTACATTTGCCTGAGAAGGCTTGAAGAAGCGGTCAGGGCAACTGCCCTGTTTGCAGAGGATGAGCAGTCTGAACTCGGAAAACTTCGTGCGTTTGCACATGAGAGTTCTACAGGATTGAGGTCGGACTATTCCGGTAGACCTGATGCTGCAGTGTGGGCTTCAATCTGTTCTGACTCGGATTTCTGTCAGGGAGGAAAGTGCCCTTTTTTCAGCAAATGTTTTTACTTTAAGTCAAAACGTACCCTTTCAGATGCTTCAATCATAATATGCAATCATCATCTTCTTTTTGTTGACAGTAATTCAAGATATGAAAGTTCTCTTGATTATTCAGAAGATTGTATTCTGCCGCCGTTTTCAAGACTTGTGATAGATGAAGCTCATAATATAGAGAGACATGCAACGGATCTGTTTACTTCAGAATTCAGTGCGTGGATTCTGTCCAGACAGATGAACTTTATTCACGGTTATCGTTCTACCGGTGGCGGGCGTACGGTTAAACTGCTTGACGAACTGTTGCCTTATTGTTCGGATAAGGAGCTTTATGAGAAAATTCTTGATTTTTTTACAGTTGTGATTTCAAATGCCGATACTGTGAATATGGCACTTGTGAACAGACTTGAATACGCTAAAATCACCCGTATTCTTCTTACAAGGTCAAATGCATCAAAGGTTCTGTCGGATATTGAATCCGTTGCAACTATGCTTTTGGATAATATAAGGCGTCTTACCGGATTGCTTTCATCGTTTGCCTTAAAGGTTATGACAGATGAACAGATGAAGGGGAGAGTAGATGAACTGAACGTTCACATCCGCAGAATTACCGACATTGCTGCTGTTCTTGAATCTTTTATGAATGTTGCAAAATGGACAGAGGATGTTCATTTCCTTGAAATAGAGAAAAGGGGAAATGTCAAGTTTGCGGTATTTAAGATTGCACCTCTGGAGGTTTCCGGAATTCTCAACAATGCTCTTTTCTCAAAGATTGACAGTGTGGTGTGTACAAGTGCAACTCTTGATTTGAATGATGGATTTTCATACTGGAGTACTTCAATAGGACTTCCTGTTACAGAAAAACCGTTTATCCGTAAAACTTACAGAAGTCCGTTTGATTATAAGAACCGTCTGATGCTTCTTACTCCTTATGATGCTCCTGATTTCAATAAAGATAATCAACAGGAATATGCCGATTATCTTTGCACTCAGATTTACAGTGCTGTTTCAAGTTCCGGCGGTGGTTCTCTTATACTTTTTACAAGTATAAAACTGATGGATTATGTATATTCAAATCTCTGTCCTTCACTTTCCGCGCTTGATTTGACCTGTATGAAGCAGGGTGACATGGACAGGTTTGCACTTCTTGAAAAATTCAAAGAGGATACAGACAGCGTTCTGTTTGCAACTGACAGTTTTTGGGAAGGTGTTGACGCTCCGGGAAATACGTTGCGTCTTGTGATTATCACCAAACTTCCGTTCAGGATGCCGGACGAGCCTATTTACCGTGCAAGGTATTCAAAACTGGAAACTGAAGGCAGAAGCGGTTTTTACTGTTTATCTTTACCTGATGCAACAATGAGGTTGAAGCAGGGGTTCGGACGCCTTATGCGCCATACTACGGACAAGGGCATTGTTCTTATTCTTGATTCCCGCATTGTTAAAAAATCCTATGGGGCAATTATGCTTAATTCTCTGCCTGAAAGTTACTATCCTGAAACTTCGGTGAATTCCGTTGCAACAAAAATTGAGTCGTTTCTTTTCTGATTCCTGAGAATTTTATTATAAGGCGAACCGGAACTGTGCCTTATTCCGCTCTACGTTATGTGCAAAATTTGAATTGCAAAATTTTGAATATTTATTGATAATATCAATATGAATTCGGATTTCGGTGAAAAAATAGTAAAACTGCTTGAAGAACACAACAGCCTCACAACACAGGAAATTTACTCTCTTTTCGGAGATATGAATGCCCAGACTGTTTCATGGCATCTTCATAAACAGACGGCGAAGGGTAACATTGTGCAGGCGTCTCACGGACGTTACTGTCTTCCCGTTTCGTCTCTCAATGACAGGGCAAGGATTGAGAAATTACCCCCGCTTTCAAGAACCGCTTTTGAGATACTGTCTGAAACGGACTACGATTTTTACCTCTCCGGTCTTGATTCACTCAACGGTGATGTTTTCAGTGTGAACAGCACTTATCCTGTAATAATCTGCACATCACCTCAAAGAATTAAAGATGTACAACTGGAGCTTATGAGACAGTCTGACTTTGCAATAACGGAGGATGAGGTTTCACTGCTTTCAAACTCCAATCTTATAATCCGCATTCAGTATGTACTGCTTAAATCTTCTGCAATGGATCTTTCAAAGGACTGCTTTGCATTACCGGAAAAGGCTTTTGTTGATCTTTATTATTGTGTAACAAGGCTTGACTATCCTATTGATATGTCGGAACTTCCTCACATTCTCAGTTTGCTTAAACCCAATCCGTTCCGTTTCAGAACGGCAACAAAAGACAGAGGTCTTTCAGACGAGCTTAATTTTCTGCTCTGTTACAGTGCCGGTTTCATCCGAAACCTTGCAAAATACCTTTGAACTTTCCTGCGTATCTGACTGTTCAGCTGTGTTGTCTCTGTAAAAGGAACACGGCAATTCACATTAAGCCGGAAATATCATTCACAAGGTGACTGATAAGCTGTACTTTTTGTTGTTTGGTAAGCTCTTTCACAGAGTATGAAGGGTCATAAAAGAGATCA
>JAKSPF010000141.1 GCA_024405065.1 Sphaerochaetaceae bacterium
ACACTGCCCTTTTCTACATGTTCACCGACATTAACCGTTACAGATGACATGTAATCGTAAAAAGTCGTGTAACCGCTGTCATGTGAAATTTTCAAAAAACCGGTGTTGTTGGAATTAAAGCCTCTGTCAACAACAATACCGCTTTCAGATGCAACAACATCCGCCTCTTCAGCTGCCTGATAAACAACGCCGTCAAGCACAACAAACTGGTCTGTAAGCAAGTCATTTATTTTCTGATCAAAAATGTAAAGCAAAGTACCGTCTTTTACAGGAGAAATGAAACTTCTTTTAGCCTGCATCGTTTCTTCTGAAATCTGAAGACTTTCCTCATAAACGGATTCCGTATACGGAATAAAAAGTTTCATCCCCTCATGCAGAGAATCATCCTCTCCAAGTGCATTTATTTCTTTCAAAGTACGCCAACTGATTGTAAGTGAAAATTTCTGAGCAATTGAAAAAAAAGTATCACCCTGACTGACCGTATAAATCTGACCGTCAAGATTTGGGATAAAAAGAATTGACCCGACAGACGGATAGACGGTTTTAAGCGAATTAACAGAAATAACAGTCTGTGTTCTCAATCCGAAAGACTGTGCAACAGAAGCAACTGAATCGTTTTCTTTCACCTTGTACTCGGTGAACTGGACAGGATCGGCAGGGCGATAACTCTGTTGAGAAACAGAAAGAGGACGGGCAACAGCGGGTACGGAGAATTCTTCCTGTTCTGTCACGGACTTTTCAATAATATTTTTTTCTTCAACAATCAGAGGAACCTGTGAATCAGCGGATAACAGACTGTTTTCAGTTCCGTTGTCCCCTCGCTCCGTAATGTTTTCAGAAGAAAACAACACACGATCCGAAGGAATCAATGATGATGCTATATCATCACCGGAAGCAATTGAATCTTCACTGACTGTTCTTCTCGGAGAAATATTCTTTTCGGAAATATTCGGTTGAGAATCTGAAGCCGCAAGCCAAATGAGAAGAGCCGTTCCGCACACAATTACCGCAAGAACTATGGTGATTACCAAAAGTTTTGTTGAGTTGGAATCATCAGACACATTACCGCGTGTTCTACTCATACCCTGCCCTCTCGACATTCACCTGCCTTGTCAATATTATTTTGATTATGACACCATCCAATCAAAAAGGCAACATTCAACGCATTTTGCTGGCCTGTGTTGTGATTTGTCTTACCATTACGGGGTTGCTTGTTGCAAAAACTGTATTTTTTTCAACAATTCCGGGTGGCAAATACAATAATCCGCAGGTTGCACAGAAAGTCATAGGCGGAACAATTTATGATAGAAATTCACGTGTTCTGTCAATTGAAGTTCCCCGTTATCGCCTCACCGCACTGTGCGGAACTCTTAACCCTGCTCAGAAAGAAGTTTTTGCCCAGATATTAAGTCTTTTCACGGACAAAACACCGGGGGAAATAAAAACACTGACATCTGACAGATCCTCTGCAGTGATTTCCGATGATTTTGATAATATGTATTCCGAGTCGCTGACAGAAGAACTTGAAAAATACGGGCTTGAAAAAAATATTGAAATCAAGCGTGGTGTTCAAAGAAATTATCCATGCCTTTTTCATGCATGTCACGTTATTGCAGAAACTGAAAATGAAATGAATCTGCAAATTTCTCCGCTTCCTGAAATAAACAAGGAAGAAACATACGGTTGTAACGTTTGGCTGACGATTGATCTTGACGTTCAGTATCTCCTTGATATTGCTGCGCAACAGGTAGCATACGAAAGCAAGTCTGATATCGTGATTGCATCCGTTACCGAAACAGAAACTGGAAAAACCGTAGCGATAACAACCTACCCTTACTGTGATTTAAATCAATCATTTCCTGAAGAAATCAAAAACACTGCTTCTCTGTCACGGATAAACAGACTGTCACCATACTTTGTTGAATATGTTGATGACGGTTTCGGAAACAAACGCAAGCCTGAAAAAACTTTCTTTTCACATGATGATCATACCGCAATTGCAATTTACGATAACGTCAACGGATCGTGCAAAATACAGACATTAGGCAAATTCACGGTGCTTATAGGTTGCTCCGCCAAAAATGCAGAAACGACAATAGACCGTGCCGTTAAAAATCTTGAATCAGGGCTCAAATCACAGTCAAAGCTTTAAGGAGCAACTTTCAAAACTCCCTTCATGAATTCTGAACTTGCCTTTGCGGCACAAAATACGTTTTTGATAATTTCGTAAGACACAAAGTCTGACTTCAATTATCAAAAACGGTTTTCTCCTCGCAAATCCAAATTCATCCTTCGCAAAGCTTAGTTTTGAAAGTTGCTTCAAGAATGTTTTCCTGATGAATCAGCATAGGTTCAGAAGGGTCATTCGTAAGATGATTCTCTCCGCACAGATGCAGTATGCCGTGCACAAGAAGGCGTCTCAGCTCCTCATGTTCAGATACACCGAAAGATGTGGCATTTCTTTTCATCACATCAGGACAGATTACCATATCTCCCAAATTACGTTTGGCTCTTTTTCCGACCATGAATACAAAATCATCAATTTCATCCTGAGCTGCAAAACTCAAAATATCGGTACTGTCATCTATGTTCCGGTATTCCCTGTTGAGACTTCTCATTTTTTCTTCATCTGAAAAAACAACGGAAAATTCACATTTATCCAGTTTAAGATAATCACAAACAGAATCAAGAAATGCCTTGATATTTTCACGCGGATACTGCTCTTTCAAATCAGAACTGTAATAATCAATAACTATGGAATTCATCAGTCATCCTCTCCATCAGGGTAAGCAATTCTTGAATGGTATTTTGATACAAGAATTTTAAGAAAAGCCTCACGAATATCACTCATATCGTTGAATGAAAGATTACTGTCATCAAGTTGTCCCCTCTCTATCTTTCCTGCAAAGAGAGAAGCAATGAGCTTTGAGAATTTTGCCGGCGTTGGATCCTGCACTGTACGTGCTGCTGCTTCAATGCAATCTGCAAGCATGACTATGGCACACTCACGATTGGAAGGAATTTCGGATTCGCTGTATGAATAATCAACTTTACTTACCTCGCTACCGCCGATTTTTTCATTATCTGACTGCCTTCTCACTGCCTCATGATAAAAGTATGTGATTATATCGTTACCGTGGTGATTTGCAATTATATCTATTATTTCTGCCGGAAGTTTTGCAGCACGTGCTCTTTCAGCTCCTATCTTAACGTGACTTTTTATAATTGAAACGGAGAGTCTCGGATTAAGGTCTTCATGCTTGTTTGTACCCATCTGATTTTCCACAAAATAATCAGGGTGATCCGTCTTTCCGATATCGTGATACAATCCACCAACCTTACAGAGCATGGCATCTGCGCCTACAGCTTTTGCCCCTGCCTCAGCAAGATCAGCCACATCACGGCTATGACTGTATGTACCCGGCGCACTTTGGGCAAGCCTCTGAATAAGAGGCAAATTACCGTAAGCAAGTTCATAAAGCCTGAATACAGTAGGAAGATTAAGTACTTTTTCCAAAACAGGAAGCATTACAGCAATTAAAAGAAAAGAAAGAGTACTGATTACCGCACA